>JAGIAB010000129.1:0-5578 GCA_017745135.1 Flavisolibacter sp. | reverse complement strand
CATCGATACCGGTTTCTGTGATCCAGAATTTCATTACAGCAATCATACTATCCCCAATTTCTTTATTTCTGAAATCGAGCTTGCGTGTATCGGTCCAATCTGTTCCGGGTTGATGAATGGGGATGCCTGTAATGCTATCGCGAATGTAAAATTCAGGATGGCTTTTTACCCAGGGATGATCCGGAGCTGTATGATTGGGCACCCAGTCAATAATTGCTTTCATTCCCATGCTATGAATTTTATTGACCAGGTCTTTCCAGTCTTCCATGGTTCCAAATTCAGGATTTACACTCCTGTAATCTGAAATGGCATAATAGGAGCCGAGTGCACCTTTTCTTCCTTCTTTACCTATTGGTTGAATAGGCATGAACCAAAGCGTTTGCACACCCATATCTTTCAATCGCTGCAAATGTTTTTCAAATGCTTTGAATGTGCCCTCAGGTGTATATTGTCTTGTATTGACTTCATAAATATTTCCCTGCTCTATCCAGTCGGGATGTCCGTCTGTAGCAGCTACGTTGGTTGATGAAGTGGATTGAACTTGTGGGCTATTGTTACATGCAGAAAAAAAACTACCGTAACCAATAAGCAAGCAATAAAAAAATTTACGCATGGCGATCGTTTAAATAAAAGTAGTAAAATGACAGAAATGGAAAGCTTTTAGCTCACCCCATAGTCTATACGCGATTTCTTCGACAGAATCCGACTATCGTTAAATAGTAAGGGATTAAATTTATTCTTGCCACCCAGAAAACTTCTGTAAATTCAATTACCGCTCCTTACGATCACCATCCACTTCTTTTCAAAAACCTCTTCCGCACCCGGCAAGTCATCAACAAAACCAAATACAATGAAACAGGCATTCCCACTTGTTTTAGTTGCAGCAGTCGTATTTGCCTGCAACAGCTCTGACACCAAAACAGCAGAAAGTCCTGGCACTGACAACACAAAAGTTGCTGCTATATCCACAAACGATCTTGCATATCCTGGAAAAGACTGGGGCGACTGGCAGCCGGGAAGTATGGAAAATTTAAAAACAGCACTACAGGCATTAAAAGATTTCGAAACCGGAAATGTGGATGCTTGTGTGAATGCCTTTGCAGACAGCGTTAAACTTGCTTTTGATGGAATGGAAGAAACGTTTTCAAAAGACAGTGTTTTAAAAATGTTTAGTGAGGACAGGAAGAATCTTAAAACCGTGCAAATTGATATGGATGATTATGAAACTGTAAAATCCAAAGATGGAAAACAGGAATATGTCTCTATGTGGTACAAGCAAAAATGGCAGGACCAAAAAGGCAATTGGGATTCGGTGATCTGTATGGATGATATGAAATTTGTCAATGGAAAGATTGCTTCATTAGATGAAAAAAGGCGTAAGCTGGCAAAGAAAAAAATGTAAATGCATACAAGCCCAGGCACTTTACTTAAGTGCCTTTTTTATTTCGAAGGTTGTGCATTTATTTTTGCATCAATATGAAAAGAATTGTACTCCTCTTCGTGATCGTTATTTATTTTTCTGCAAATGCACAAGATGAAACTGTAAAGAAGCTCAAAACTGAATCAGCCAAAACAATCAAGAAAGATGTAGCCGATACTTCAGATAAATTATGGAAGAGTGGTGGCTTGTTCAATTTAAATCTTTCGCAAGGTTCTTTGAACAACTGGGCGGCGGGTGGAGATAAATTTTCTTTATCCCTCAATTCTATTTTAAGTGTGTATGCATTTTATAAAAAAGATAAACACAGTTGGGACAATACACTCGACATCAATTTTGGTTATTTACGATCTACCAGTCTGGGTAACCGAAAGAATGATGACCGCTTTGATTTGTTGAGCAAATATGGCTATGCAATTGCAGATAAATGGGATCTTTCCGGTTTGTTTAATTTCAGAACACAAATTGCAAATGGTTATACCTACTCCGATACAGGCAGAACATTTTCCTCTTCTTTTTTATCACCTGCTTATGTGATTTTAAGTTTGGGATTGGATTATAAACCTGCAGAAAGCTTTTCCGTTTTTATCTCACCTGCCACAGCAAGGTGGGTTATTGTTACTGATGACAGCTTATCGGCAAAAGGATTGTACGGTGTAAAACCAGGTAAGAAAAGCCGGTCTGAATTTGGTGCATTTTTATCTGCGCAATTTTTAAAAGATCTCAGTAAAACCCTCAATTATAAAGCAAGGCTTGACCTCTTTTCGAATTACAAACATAACCCTGAGAAGATTGATGTGTTTATGTCCAATCTGTTTTCGGTAAAGCTTTCAAAAATTTTGTCCGCTACCTGGAATGTAGACCTCATTTATGATGATGACGTAAGGTTATTTGGCAGTGACGGTAAATCACCAGCCTGGCAAATAAAATCGTTAGTAGGAGTGGGATTGTTGGTGAAGTTTTAACCTCACCCTGGCCCTCTCCAGCGAAGCTGTAGAGGGAAGAAAGCCAACACACAGCCCTCGCTTTTCGAAGAGTCATTACATAATTGAAGCACTCAAATTGTTTGAGTGCTTTTTGTTTTCCTGTCTAAACGGTTCCGAAATAAATAATGAGTCGCCAATTAAGCATGGGCTGTGTGCAGATGGTCCCGCCATTGGCGGGATAGGGATGGGCCGCTTCTCCTTCTCCACCTTTGGTGGAGAGGGTTGGGGTGAGGTATATTCGCACCTCCATGCAAGTATCCCTTGAACAAATTATTTTGCTTTGCACGGCAGCCTTCGCAGCCGGTTTTGTTGATGCCATTGTTGGCGGCGGCGGACTGATTCAAACTCCTGCCGCACTGGTTTTATTAAGGGAGTTTCCTGTGGTTACCGCTATTAGCTGTACTAAAATTCCATCCTTCAGCGGAACCCTGTTTGCGGCCTTGCAATATTTAAAAAAAGTAAAGATCAATTATAGGCTTACCGTAGTAATGTGTGTCATTGCCTTCTTTTCATCTTTTGCCGGTTCTGAATTGTTATCAGTGGTTAGCAATGAATTTATGAAGCCGGTGTTATTGGTCATACTGGCTGCCGTGGCTATCTATACCTATACTAAAAAGGACTTTGGCCAGCACGAAGCAAAAGACCATTCGCCCAAAAAAGAATTTTGGTTTGCTGTTACTATCAGTTTGATCATTGGCTTTTATGACGGGTTTATTGGCCCCGGTGCAGGAAGTTTTTTGATTCTTGCTTTTATTTCCCTGCTTGGTTATGATTTTTTACATGCATCGGCTCAGGCCAAATTAGTGAACCTGGCAACCAATTTAGGTTCGATCGTTTTATTTACTATCAAGGGAAAGATCATCTGGATGGTGGCATTGCCTATGGCCGTTTGCAATGCTATCGGTGGAATGTTAGGAGCAAGAATGGCTATCATGAAAGGAAATAAATTCATACGCATCTTTTTCCTCATCATCATAATAGGAACGCTCCTTCGTTTTGGATGGGAAGTTCTGTTTTAACTCCGAAAACCAAAAGGCTGCTCTTTGCGACCCCTGATTTCCTCATGTGTTTGCAGCATTAATTCGCTCTGAATAAATCTTTATAGGCTTCACTGATAACCGGTGTTACCGTATCTGTAACTTTCTTTTCGTGTGTGAGAATAAAAATGGTAGCATCCTGCTGTTCAATTTCCTGGCATTTGTAGCCTTTGCGGCGGAACTGCTCTAACAAAATATCGTCTACCTGGGTACGGCTTTTCTTAGGTTCTGTATGCATAAAAGGATATTTGGATTTTCAATTTAATAAGCGAAGCAATACGGTCAAATCTTTTTAGAGAGAAATTGATCGTAGACAACTGTGGCATGGAATTTATATCTAGTGTTTTACAACTCTATTATAAAAAACTAATAAGCAAAGCCTCCCTTGCTCCCAGAGACCGGGGGCTTTTGTTTTTAGCAGAAGTGAAAGAGCCGAACGGAAATCCAAAATTTATCGGGCATGTTTTTTACAATGGTTACCTAAAACCATTTTTATGCTATGGCAAGGACGAAGGGAAAGCTCCAATGTTGATGACCGTCGTGGGATTGGCGGTGGCGGAATAGCGGTTGGCGGCGGAATTTTAGGAGTGATAGCCCTGCTCATAAACTATTTTCTTGGTGGAGGAGATGGCACTCAATTGCCAATCCCCAACCAGGGTCAGCCAATGACTGCAGAAGAAAAAGCTGCACAGGACGAGCAGGCCAAATTTGTAAAAGTAGTGTTGGCGGAAACCGAGGACGTTTGGCATCAACTGATGCAGCAGGCAGGCAGAACTTATACGGAACCTACGCTTGTTTTATTTAGCAATTCCACGCAATCTGCCTGTGGTTTTGCCAGTTCGGCAACAGGTCCTTTTTATTGTCCCGGCGACCAGCAGGTATATATCGATCTTTCTTTTTATGATGAATTAAAAAACCGTTTTGGTGCTCCGGGCGATTTTGCAATGGCTTACGTGGTGGCGCATGAGATAGGACATCACGTTCAAAAATTATTAGGCATCTCCGATAAAATTGACCGGCTGCGACAACAACTTAGTGAAGGGGAGTTTAATAAATATTCTGTGCGACTGGAGCTGCAGGCTGATTTTTTTGCAGGAGTTTGGGCGCACTACGAACAGGGTAAGGGCATTTTGGAAAAAGATGATATTGAAGAAGCCCTGAACGCAGCCAATGCCATTGGCGACGACCGCTTGCAAAGAGAGTCGCAAGGGTATGTAGTTCCTGAATCATTTACACATGGCAGTTCTGCACAAAGAATGTATTGGTTTAAGAAGGGCTACGAAACCGGGGATATTAACCAGGGAAATACGTTTGAGGCAACGGATCTGAACGGAAGATGAGGCTTAGCAAACAGCAAACGAGAAACGGCAATTTTAGTGGCTGATTAATTTGGAGAGCATGCTAAAGCAGCGGTTCATGCAGATTCCTAAACTTTGAAGATTTTTCTTTTTGCAATAGCCCAAATCTTCTGCGACATCCAGGGCTGCATCAATTTCAATTACCGAGCCTCTCGATACTTCAAAAAATCTTTTTCTTTCTGCTTCAGATTTTCTTGAGAACCCTTCAGCCAAATTCAAGTGTACTGAAAGCGCTGCTCGCCTTATTTGCTGAATCAGCGCAAATTTTTCTTCAGACGGAAATTCTTTTGTAGCAAAATAACATTCCTTCACGAAAGCTCTTGTTGCCTTATAAACATCAAACTGCTGGTGATTTAATTGTAAAAACATTTTTTCTCTTCAAGATAGTAAAGACTCGTTCAAAAAGAAAGACTCTCCCATTGCCGTTTCTCGTTTGCCGTTTGCCGTCCTTATCTTTGCCGCCATGGACGAATTGTTACAGCAGATAGAAGCTTACCGTAAAGAAATTGAGGGCTATGAAATTTCCAATCCCCAGCAGCTTGAAGAATTCCGCATAAAATTTTTAGGAAGCAAAGGATTAACCAAATCTCTTTTTGCTGAAATGAAAAATGTGCCGAACGAAAAGAAAAAAGAGTTCGGGCAGGTGCTGAACGATTTCAAGCAATTTGCTGAAGAAAAGTTTGAAACGGCAAAGGGCTCAACTGGAAGCAGTCAGCAATCAGTTAAGGAAGATATTGATTTATCCCTGCCGGGAGATGT
>JAGIAB010000128.1 GCA_017745135.1 Flavisolibacter sp. | reverse complement strand
TTGTCTCCAGCGTTTTGCTCACTTTGGCTTTGCGAAGAATGCCCAAAACAGCAATAGGATCGGTGGGAGAGATGAGAGCCCCAAACAAAAGACAGTATATAAATGGAATTTCCACACCCAGCAGCGGCGCCGCAAAAAAGGTGAATCCTGCAATGGCAAATGTTGAAATGATGACGCTAACGGTGGAGAACAACAGCACCGGTTTTCTTTGTGTTCGCAGGTCGCCAATGTTTACATGAATGGCTCCGGCAAACAAAAGAAAATTAAGCATGGCACCCATCAGTACTTCTGTAAAATCCAGTTCCCTGATAAGTGTGGTAAGATGAGATGTTGTTTCCGGAAAAAAGGAATGACCCGCAAAACGAATGATGAGAGAAACAAAGATCGCCATCAGCATGATGCCGATGGTGGAAGGTAATTTAATAAAGCGATAGTTGATATAAGCAAAAACAGAGGCAAGTACAATGAGTATTGAAAATGAGTAGTATAACTCCATAGGCTTTCATTCTTTTCCTTTTCAGAGGGTCGCAAGATAAGATTTTCGAAAAAAAATCAGGGAGAAAGCTTCGGTGGATGCAAAGAATCAGTTTATCAATACATGCCGGAAAGGAATGCTTACAGCGAAAAATTTTGTGTAATAAGGGATAGCCGCCCCAGTTCATTTACAGATGGAGATGCTAATGTTCTGGCAATGTTAGTTGTTTAAATGACTTTTCCTGCTGGACGGATGCCAGGGCTATAGTAAGTTAGAAGAGATTGATTGGTTGCACACTCAGGCCGACTTCTGAAAGGGTGGAAGATTTCAGGCAGTCTGCGATTTCATTACCTGTTTTCATCCAGGCGGAAAGACACTTTACAGATGACACCATATGAAAGCGCTTCCCCCTCTTTCACATGTACTTTAAAATCCTTTACATACACTGAGTCAATGTTGCGAATGGTTTTGGAGACTTCGGCAATACAATTTTTGATTGCATCGTCAAAGCTTGTTTCGGAAGAGGCAATCACCTCAATTACTTTTACGATAGGCATAAAATTGATTTATATTAAAAGTTAACAAATGTTCCCGATTGGGTATAAAGTATTTTGCTGGCGGTTTCAAGGTTCTGATTATTTGTTATTCTTATTCCTGTTTTACCGAATCAACAATGTATTCGCTGTCGCCACGCCAAAAAGCCGGATGTTTCGTTTGCTTGTAGTGAAGTGTTACCACGTGTCCCTGCAGATTATCCAGTTGTTGTGCAACCGTTTTATCCGTAACAGAAAAATAAAATTTTTCAGAAGCAATCGCCACATTGTTATTCCCTTTCACACTGCTTAAAATCATTTCACCTTCATAGGTTTTGAATACATTTCCTTTATGCGAAAATTTTTGAAGTAAGCCGTAACGATAACCCTCGCTGTAAGTATAATAATAGTTCCACCAAACAAAAAAGAGGCCTGCAATCACTACAGCTACAATAAAAAACCTGAGGATTTTTCTGCTTGTTCTCCCGGCCCTGGAACTGATTGTTGAAGAGGATTGCATAAATCAATTTTTACCTTTTGTTATTTTGAAAATGGGCCCCGTGGTGGCGAAGCCCACGCTGCTCTTTTTATTGCGGACTTAAATATTGCGAAAAAGCATACCCTTCTGCTCCGCCATCGGTTTTAATCAGCCACCATTGCTGATTGGTTTGATTCAACACCGTAACAATTTCGTCATGTGCAGCCTTACCTACAATTGGTTGATCCGTTCCCGGCCCTTTCCTTATATTCAAATTCGATTCTTTGGTTACCACCTTTGCCTTGCTGCCGGAAGGCGCCGATACATTGACATCTAAAACAAGATCACCTGCCCTGTAATCAGGATCGATTTTATTATAGATGTTCCATAAATTATCTTTTGCGGCTCCGCTGGGCGCATCGCCGTTAACGTAAAGCACATTGTTTTGTTCTCTTACCTGAAGGTTTTGTACACCTGAATTTTTTGCAGCGGTAATTAATTCTGCATATTTATCTTGTAAAGCCATAATGATTCCTCCTGGTTATTGTATGGTTAAATTGTTATTTACTTTTTTAGGATTCAAGGCATGTATGGATTGCATCAGCTTTGGCAACCGGTCTTTTTTGATGGTGCCGGTAAGTGTTACTTCACCATTGTTTACAGTTGCGTTAACTCCCGGATAATCTTTTGTTGCGTCCTGCACGCCTTTTGTTAATGCATCATCGGGAGAAACCTGTACAGGTGCAGTGGTGTTGATACTTGTATCCACCGGCGTTGTTTGGGTTGTTGTCGTAGTATCGTTCTTCTTGTTTTTACAGGAAGTTGCCATAATACCTGCCATCGAAAGGATCAAAAGTAAATAGGTGATTTTTCTCATTGTGGTAAGTTTAAGAGTTAAGAGTGTAGAAATAATTATGGATGAAGAATCTTAATTCTGATTCATTGGGTTAGAAAGACCTGTTGGGTTTACACCAGGTATAGAGCCTGGGGTCATATTCGAAATTGATTTTGAAATTTTATCCGGCGTAATGCTGTCATCATTGGGATCATTTGCTTTATGGGCAAATTTTTGCAAAAGTCCAGGCAGGGCTCCTGCAATTGCCCCTGTAATAGACGGAGGTAAACCAAACTTATTTGCAAGACTGCTGATTAATCCACCTTCAATAGCCCCGGTGACAGGACTTTCGTTAGTGGCTGCATTTTGAAGGCTTTGTAAGATGCCGCCAATACCACCTTGTTGAGAAGCCTGTGTTGCCAGTCCCTGCGTAATTTGATTGGCTACTTCGTTGTGAACTTCATCCTGCTTTTCGGGAGAGAGATTAGAAGTGACCTCCGGGTTGTTGCCCAAATGATCTTTTACCATTTGAAGGATTTGATCAAACATAAATCGGGTTTTAAAAGTGAAGAAAATATCAACCGGGCGAGTAAGTTATTTTGGCTTGATATGAAAAGGGTTGGCATGACTAACCGGTTTTAAAATTTAAGAGTCTAAAATGCCTGTAGCTTCCACAATTTGCTGTCTGGTTTTTGAATGAACCCTCTTTTAAGTAAACCGGTTGTAGTATTAATTTGGTGAGCTTGTAATTTTTGGGCATAGACCTTGCCGATGCCGTCTGATTCATCGATGTTGTATGCCATAAAATGGAGGTTATATCCAAATCTAATTCTTTTTTCGTCTACTCGTTCAGGCAATACTTTAAATAGTTATGCACTTAAAAGTTGTTACGGAAGTAATGGATGAGCTTTTGTCAGCTAATACATTTGAACTACTTCTGTTCTCGAGGTTGTTGCCAGGGTTTGAATTCCCAAAAAAGCAAATTAAATTTATTGTAAAGTCCAATATATGCAAGACTACATCGTAGAACTTCCTCTTCACACCATCCGCCTAGAGCTGCAGGATAAAGAGCAAACCAGTATTGAAGCAACCTCATTGCCGTTATACATTGACCTGCATCATGAACTGTGGGAGCTGATGCAATGCCTGGAGCAATACCGCCATGAAGTTGAAAAGATGCAATCCCTGGTAAAAGAAATCGGCATGGCTTTTACAGCTATGGAAACAGAAGCCAGGAAATACGGAAGCTTAGCCGGCTTTAGCGACGAAGAAGCTGCACAACTTTTATCCTTAGACGAAACAGGTACTGCCAAAATACCGCTTCAGCAATTACAGTCGCTCATTCAACACTATTCGGCGCTGGTAGATCGCTATACTAATTCCAGTGGCTACCACGATGAGGTGTATAAAGTACTTGAAGAAAAAAGAGAACGCTTTGATCAGTCGTTTGGCAATTATTGGCGCAATTGTTTTTCGCCCATGCTTAATGATTGGAGCGTAATACAAATTGATGCGCTTAGCCTGGACCGTGATTTTGAAGAGTTCAGGGAGATTGCCTACCAGTCGGATGTACTGTACGAGCAGCTTGTTGATGACTGGAACGCTATGTGTGAAGAGGCCAGGGAAACCGACCGCAAAATGAAACTGTTGGATCCACACTTGAAATGTATCAGCAACGCAATCAACTCTCCGCATTTCGGCAGCCAAAACCCGGGGCTGAATTGATTTTTCAAGGGGATAAAAAGCCGATTTGAAAGGTGGCCAGATCGCCGGATGCCAACAAGAGTTGTAAACACATAGATGAGTAGAGACTGTGGCGAACACCTCATCGATAACAGGAATGGTTTTGACGAATCTCGATCACACATTCGGTCCAGCTTGTGAAAGTAAAACTTTTGATTAGCAACCAGCACGACAATGCCTATCAAAACCCGTCCATAAAAAAATTGCAGATGAGCAGAACCACCTGAATTTTTTGGCATATATTTTCTAACTTTAAAGAAGAATATTCAAGCATTTCGGTCCGGCGCTTCCTCATTTTCTACATACAAAATTTCTTACCCGGTTAAACACTGCGTCGGCGTCAAAGACCAACACTATCTGTTTATTTTTAGTAAGAACAAATAAAAAGAATTACCATGAAAAAGTTAGTGCTTCTTTGTATGCTTTGCATTGGTTGCCTGGCAATGCAAGCCCAGGAAAAACAAAAAACCAGTGCCAAAACGTCGAAAGACTGTGTGATGATGGAAAACGGCAAAATGATGACCATGATGGGAGGAAAAACGATGGACATGGACAAAGACATGACCATGAAAAACGGAACGGTGGTAATGACAGACGGTACCGTAAAAATGAAAGACGGTAAAACCATGATGCTCAAAGAGGGAGATCGAGTGATGATGGATGGAAGAATCACACACACGGGCATGAAAACTGCAAAGCACAAGGGTAACATGAAAAGCAAAACCTACTGATTACGGGTTTTACTTGCATAACATTATTGTTGGAGTAAGGTAAAAGCCTCTGGCCATTCTGCATTTTTATTACAAGAACTTAACTTCATAGACCGTCTTTATTTTAGGGCGATACTACCTTGCACAGCTATAAATAACGTTCAGGCTTTTCCAATACGGCCTGCTTCCGCCGGGATTGTCATGGTATAGTTGAGTTTTGGACAAGGCTACGGCCTCAGGCGAGTGTGTTCCCAATGATTTTAAACAAAGGCTGCAGCAACAAAAAAGCCGCAGGGAGTTCTGCGGCCTAAAGAAATAAAAGAACCAGCTATCCTTTCTTCTTATTGGCTTTGTATCGCATATCAGGTGTTCCATTCTTTTTTGTTGGACCGGCGGTGGCGGTACTTACCTTATTTTCTTTGAATCGTTTATCAGGAGTACCATCACTCTTTAATTTTGTTTTGGTGTTGGTTGTTGTAACCGTAGTTGTTGTTGAATTAGCTCCCTTGTTTACCGGTTTGGCTGTTGTAACATTTGTTTGCTTTGTTTTTTTGCCACCTCTTTTTTTGCCGTAGGCTGTGTTGTTGTAGCCGTTGCCGGCTTTGAATTTTTGACCTGTGCAAAACTTACCGTGCCAAGGCACAGAAATGAGAGAGCAATGATAAGTAGGTGTTTCATTGTTTTAAATTTTTGTTTGAATCATGAATTTAAAACCCTTTGAAACCCGCAATCAGCCATTAACAACTAATTCACCTGTGTTAGGTAAATCTTATCAGTAAAGAGCCCTCTCATTAGCTCCCTTGCTTCCTCACATATTTCGTGAGTACGACAATCAGTTGTCCTTCAATTCTTCCTTCAATTTGTTCGGTATTGTCTGCCACAAGGCGAATGTTTCGTATTACCGTTCCTAATCTTGCATTTACAGTAGAGCCTTTTACGTCGAGGGATTTGGTGAGCACCACCGTATCGCCATTCTGAAGAACGGCACCATACGCATCTTTGTGCAGATCAACACCGGAATCTGCTTCATGGTCGCCGGTAGCTTTGGCCCATGCAAGGTTTTCTTCATCAAGATAAAGCATGTCGAGAGCATCCGCAGCCCAGCTTTCGTTACGCAGGCGGTTCAGCATTCGCCAGGCAATTACCTGCACACCCGGCACTTCACTCCACATGCTTTGTGTTAGTACGCTCCAATGACTGCTGTCTAATTCTTCTTTTTTATCTACCTGGGCAATGCATTTGCTGCAAAGCATAATGCAATTTTCTCCGTTTCGGGTGTCTTGCGGCTGAACCTCATATAACTGCACACTGTCTGTTGATGAACACAATTCACATTTGCCTTCACTTCTTTTTTGTACTGCTTCCTCAAGTTTCATAATCGGATTTTTGCGGCGAAGGTAAGGGTGTGTGATTAATATGGTTGTAAACCAATTGTGGCTTAATATTTTGGCGGGTCTGAGCAGCAGCAACAGGGCAGATCGTGAAAGATTAAAGACTTTGTATAGCGGTAACTATTGTTCATGCTGGAGTTCTACCGCCAACGTTTGTTCTTTGATGATTCTTTTTGTTGGCATGGATAATAAGGCTCTAATTTTCTCGTTGACGCTAACATCATCGGAGGCTGCAGTTTCCGGCTCAATTGGTAAGCAAGTTGGCAACCCTTTCCCATGCAACGGTTGGGGCCATTTGCCAGATCAGCAAACTAAGTATTGCAAGCATGGTTAAACCACCAGCAAGCCAGCGATCGAATCTTTGGGTGAACAGCGTTTTTACAAACAGGAATACCAGGCCGATGACCAGCTTAGGAAAAAAAGCACCAAACCACTGCCCCCAAATGGTGGCAACATACAGGTTGTTGATTGCAGGAATACGGCCTGTGGCAGCACTGATCATCGTCAACGTGGCGAGCAGCATCATGGGCCGGTGTATTTCAGGACGGCTACGGTTCCACAAGGCAATGGATACAAGTACGCCGAACTTTAGCATATCGCTGAGTGGCACAATCATGAATTGTTTGCGGTTCAAGCCTTGCCGGATTAATTCCGGTTCCAACCGGGTGGTGGCTATGGCGGTCCAGGAACTGAAGATTACGACCGATATTGCTACAGCAATGCCAAAGAACCCGAGCAACATATGCGTACGAAATTGATTAGTAACGACAAGAAGGGTTTGTACAACAAAGAGTACCATCCAGCAGGTCATGGATAATCCATGAGCAATGATTACTCCTTTCAGCGGTGGAAAAATCGGGTGATCCGGGAAGGCCTTACCATGCAGATAAAACTGCTGAAACCCAAGGAGCATTAGCATGAACAATACTCCGCCGGCAATAGCATATAAAATCCGTTCTGTATTCAGTCGTGAGGGTATGCTTGTTGTAATCACCGGCGGCTCTGAAGCTATATAGCTTACAGTCTGTGCTTTCCGTTTTTCGGTTGCCCGGGATAGGCTGTTTAATTTCATTTTAAGTGTTTTAAAAATTTAGTTTCTTTCCGGCTTAAATAGGCATACCACATCACTATCGACACACCAATGCTGTGCACATTTATCTTGTTTTCAATTCACAATTTTTTCAAGGGAGAGGCAAGGCAAAATCAGAGGGCAGAGCGTTTACACAGGATGTTTGCAAACAAAAGTTACAACATTATAAAATGTCTTCCTGATAAATGTTTTACTTATGGTTTAGTAATGTATTTAGGGAAGCTGTCAGGAACGGGAATTGGATGAAAGTTTGGCCATTTGATTAGGGTATGTTGTTTTGATAGCTATGTCGCAGACGCAGGCTAGCATTGTGAAAAGGAGAAGACTATGAGTAGATTGGGATGAGATAAAATTTTATTACTTCTGCTTTATTAAGTTAAATATCACTTCATTTGCCTGATTGGTTGTATCCTTTTTATTTTTTTGAGGTTTAAATATACTGATAGTGTCTCCTCTCATCTCAAAACCATAGCAGTCCTGTCCAGAAGTTTGAATATCGAAACAAATTTGGTCGGGGCTTTCTTCGTCTTCAGTAACAAAATCTGTGAGTATGTAAAACGTACTTCTATTTGGAAGCCCGGAAATCCTTCCGTCATTTGTCAGACTTACAATAAATTCTTGTCCTGTTGTGTCAATTGCTGCATATGTTCCAGAAAACAACTTTTTGTTAACCGCATATTGAAAACCATATTCCAGGGATTTACTGGGTTGTACTTCATTTACTCTGATGTATTTCGTTTCATCAATCAACTTTTTATTCTTGTTATAATGGTGGAGTACTAAAAAAGTATCCGCATCATTAAGCAGATAGCCTAATTCATAGAAATCATTTTGGTCATCAAAACCGTTGATCTTTGTTACGAGAGCATTTGATGATTGACCTTGTCTAAAGAACAGAAT
>JAGIAB010000127.1 GCA_017745135.1 Flavisolibacter sp. | reverse complement strand
GAGTACAACTGTAGCGGCCCTGGGTTCACTTACTTTACCAAACAGGGATGGCACAGGAAGACCGAATCTGTACGATATAGATTCCGATGATGATGGTATTCCCGACAATATTGAAGGTCAGTGTACGGTTTGTTATGTATTGCCTTCCGGTTTGGACAGCGACGGTGATGGCATTGATGATAGCTATGATAATATTTCGGGATTTGGCGGAAAAGGTATATCCATCTACAACCATGATGGCGATGCTTACCCGGATTATCTTGATTTCGATAGTGACGGAGACGGGCTTGCAGATATATACGAAGGCAATGATTTCAATTTAAATAAAAAGCCGGATGATAATGTTACATTAACGGGCATTGATACAGATGGCGATGGGTTGGATGATCGATTTGATACCGACAACACCAGTGCGAAAGGTACATCTGCTTATATGGGTAACGGCGGATCTTTTAATGGAGCCACATCTCCCGGTAGTAATACTATGGTTCAAAAGTCTTACCCTGGTAATTTAGATAGAGATTGGAGATTCGTAGATTATGTGCTAAACTTTAATTTCATTTCGTTTAAAGGCGTTCTTATAGATAATGTGGTTTCATTGAAATGGACAGTGAGCCGTAATGAGAATGTAAAACAATACTCAATAGAAAGAAGTTTGGATGGAGTGCACTTCGACAATTTGCAATCTGTTGTTGCAACAAAAGCAAAAAGCGAAGTGGAGACCTATTCCTACAGCGACGATGTTAAGTCAGTAACAGCTTCTAAATTGTTTTATAGAATTAAAGGGCTGGACAATAATGGAAAAATTAAATACAGCTCCACTATTTCGCTTTCAAAAGAAAGAGATTCCAGGTTGCAGGTTGTTCCTAATCCTGTTCACAGCAGTATGCAGGTATTTATCAGCAGTTCCGAAAAAACGACAGTGAAAATCCACATAATAGATATGAAGGGAAGAAGAGTTTATGAAATCAGGGAAACGCTAAGCCCGGGCAACAATACCATAGGTATTCCGGTGTCAAATAACTGGTCTAATGGCAGCTATATTTTAGAAGCAATTTTAGATGAAAAAATTCTGACTGCTAAATTCAGTGTTCAGCGTTAAAAACATAATTCCCATGATAAAACAAGCCCCTTCAAAGGGGCTTGTTTAATTGCGTTATTTTTGAGGTGATGTACACGCTGAAAAAATCCCTCGGCCAGCATTTTTTAAAAGATGAAAACATTTGCCGGAAAATTGTGAGTGAGCTCAATACATGTGCTTTTACAAATTTGCTGGAGGTGGGGCCGGGTGGTGGAGCTCTGACAAAATATTTGATTCAAATTCCCGATGTTGATTTTAAGGCAGTAGAACTCGACGAAGAGAAAGTAGTGTTCTTAAAAAACAACTATCCTGTTTTGAATGATAAAATTATTCATCAAAGCTTTCTCGATATTGATAAACCATTTCAGGAACCGTTTACTGTTGTTGGTAATTTTCCTTACAACATCTCAACTCAAATCTTATTCAAAATTTTAGAATGGGAAAATGAAGTTGAATGTGTAATTGGCATGTTCCAAAAAGAAGTCGCTCAAAGAGTAGCCGCACATGAAGGCAGTAAAGTGTATGGAGTGACCAGCGTTTTGGTACAGGCTTTTTATGACGTGGTTTATTTATTCGATGTGAATGAAAACAGTTTTGTTCCTCCGCCAAAAGTAAAAAGTGGTGTTATTAAGTTGCTTCCAAAGAAAGAGCCGGTTACAATAAAAAGCAGAGCTTCTTTTTTTGAATTGGTAAAAACTGCTTTCAACCAACGAAGAAAAACCTTGCGCAATGCCTGCAAAAATTTATTTGACACCGCTGTTTTGCAGCAACCTATTTTTGACAAACGTGCAGAACAACTAAGCGTTCATGATTTTGCACAACTAAGTTTTCAAATGAAATGAGTACAGTTTCCAGTAAAAAAGTAATTATAACGGCGCCGGCGCATCAGCAACTGATAGATAAATTAAAGACAAACAATTTTGAAGTAGACTATTTACCTGCTATCAGCTACGAAGAATTGTTTACAAGAATAGCAGATGCAGAAGGGCTGATTGTAACTACACGAATAAAAATTGACAAACCGATCATCAACCAGGCAGAAAAATTAAAATGGATTGGCCGGTTGGGTAGCGGAATGGAATTGATTGATGAAGAATATGCAAAACAAAAAGGTATCCGGTGCATTAGTACGCCCGAGGGCAATCGTAATGCAGTTGCTGAGCATGCATTGGGTTTAATTCTAAGCCTGATGAACAATATTTGTAAATCCTTTCAAGAAGTAAAAGAGGGTAAATGGCTTCGCGTTGAAAATAAAGGCGTGGAGTTGTCAGGAAAAACAGTTGGCATTATTGGTTATGGAAATACCGGTTCTTCACTGGCAAGATTGCTCCAGCCATTTAATGTTACTGTGCTTGCTTATGACAAATACAAAGACGGTTTTAGCAAAGGATATGTCAAAGAAGCCAACATGGAACACATTTGCCGCTATGCAGATGTGATCAGCTTTCATGTGCCGTTAACTGATGAAACGCATCACATGGCGAACGAATCTTTTTTCAATAGCCTCAGACAAAAACCATTTTTTATTACAACCTGCCGGGGTGCAGTTACCGATACAAATGCCTTGATCTATGCTTTAAAAAATGGGAAAATAGCAGGTGCTGCATTAGATGTATTGGAAAACGAAAAGATCAACAACTTAACTTCCTCAGAAAAAGAAAATCTTGATTTTTTAACTGCACAGCCTAATGTTATCGTAACGCCACATATTGCCGGTTACAGTCACGAAGCCTTTTTACATATGCCGGAAGTTTTATTAGAAAAACTTAATAACCTGAATCGATTTTAGGTTTAGTTTTCACAAACTACTTGGTAATTCTTCCCGTTTTTTCGGCGTTTTGCTCCCTGAAAATTGCAGCACTTCCACTCTTTTTTAGGATAGCAGTGCCATCTAATTTTGGGTTATAAAATTGTAATCCTTATGAAAACACTTGTATCCTATCTTGCTGTTGCCGCATTAATTGTAGCCTCTTCGTTTACGGTTAGTCAGCAAAAGGAACTGAATCAAAACCACGTAACCAATTGCTTTTCCCGCATTAATGTACACAGGAACGGTAAAGCAGATGTTGCTATAACCTGGAGTGTATCGTCGGCAGACATTACACAATTTGTAGTGGAACGTTCTTACGATGGTGATTTTTATGAGAGCGTGACCTCGGTAAATTTTAATGGCTCTTCTTCCTACAAATCCAAAGACAAGGGTGTTTTCCCTGGCGTCATTTATTATCGTGTAACCGCAATTAAATCAGACGGTGCCACGGAGTGTTCTCCTGTAGAGACAGTCCGCATTATGCAACATGGATAAAAGAATGCGGAGTTGATGCTCCGCATTCTTGTTTGCAATTAACTCCATGCTTATGAAAACACCTTTACTTTTTATTTTTAGTGTATTAACGCTAATCGCTTCTGCACAAATCATTACGCCAACTATGAACGCAGGTTTTGGTGTAGATGCTGATTTGAAAGCGAGGATACTGAATGGGTCAGTGACAACAGGCGATGACTGGTATGTTTTTCCCGGCACGGCGGATACGGCTGCAAATGGTACTTATATAATTGATACCACAGGTGCGGCTGCTATCAATAATGGTTATGCCACGGATGTTTCTCCATGGCGAAGAAGAATGAGTACATTTTACAGAGGAATGAGCAAGCCTCCGTTCAGCATCGTCAATAACCGGCTTTGGCTGGACGCTTTGTTTGTCAGGGATTATCATGGTATTGATACAACCGTATTTGCTGCCGGCTCGAATAAAAACGGCATGAGTCCCCAGTTCTGGTCGGGAGGTATTCAAAATATTCCTGACAAAAATGATATTCTCGACATGTTCATGCATGTGAGAAGAGCCGGCCCCAATCCCACTGATCCACTTTGGTTTTTTGGAGCCCTTTCCCTGGGCCAGGTTACAGGTAATCGCTGGTTTGACTTTGAGTTGTATCAAACGGATATTTATTACGACCGTGCTTCACACGCCTGGTACGGATACGGCCCCGACGCCGGTCACACAAGCTGGAAATTTGACGCATCGGGTAATATCATAAGCCCTGGAGATATTATTTTTTCAGCTTCTTATCAAAGCTCGTCCCTCACCAGTATTGAAGCTCGTATATGGGTTGACAGGGCATCATTGAGCATCACGCCTGCAGCCTTTAATTGGTCAGGTCAGTTTGACGGAGCCAATTCAGGATCGAAATTTGGATATGCCAGCATTCTACCAAAAACAACAGGCGATTTCTATACTGGTTTGCAATGTGGAAATGATGAATGGCCTGGACCTTTCAATCTGATTCTGCAAGACAATAGCATGGTTACAAAATACATCGCCAACCAGTTTATGGAATTTTCAGTGAACCTGACCAAATTGGGTCTTGACCCCGTCACTGTTTTTGGCACTGATGTTTGTGGAACGCCCTTTAACAGAATTGTTGTTAAAACTCGTTCTTCTTCATCATTCACATCAGAGCTAAAAGATTTTGTGGCACCTATTGACCTTTTCCTGGCCCCAAGAGCAGATATAGTTGCTAATGCACCTATTTTATGTGCAACACAAAGTGTAAGCGATATCTGGGTACAAAACCCTTCCAGCTCTTCTCACTATTCATGGTCAACGTTGGGTGGTGGTAATATCGTTGGCTCAACCACAGGTACTAGCATTACTGTCGATGCACCGGGTACTTATGTTGTTACGCAACGCCTATCGGCGGTTTGTAGTCCTTATGCTTATGATACCATCAGCATCAGTTATGATATTACCTGTCAAACACTGGCAAGCCTGATCACTTCCTTTAAAGGAAATTTATCGGGGAGCCAGGCTTTATTAAGCTGGATAACCAATTTGAATAACAACATTGATTATTTTGAAGTGGAGCGTAGCCTGGATGGAAAAAGTTTTGAAACCGTTTCAAGAATAACGGCAAATTCCAAAGATAATTCTATCAATAATTATGGTTTTAAGGATGATGTTTCATCGTTCAAAATGCCGTATGTCTTTTACCGTTTAAAAATAAAATTAAGTTCAAAAGCTATTGTATACTCTGCCATACTACGATTGAATTTGCCAATTAGCATGGATGAGGTTTTGATTTATCCCAACCCTGCAAAAGATCATGTGCAATTAGCATTGTCATCGGATAAAAGGCAGGAATTGAAAATGATGGTATATGATTTTACAGGCCGATTGGTTGAAGGGAAGGAGATCAGTTTGAAACAAGGCACCAACGTATTTTCCATTAATACCGATCAATGGAAACCTGGTGCTTACCTGATTCAATTGATGACTCAAACCCAAACGATCAATAAAAAACTTCTTATTCAGGCTGATGGAATCCTGAGATGAGCTTTGTAAAGGAATAATTTTTATCTTTACTTCTATAAATATGCAACGCTTCAGTTGAAGAACTGGGGCGTTGCTATTTTTTTCTTTCTATTCTAAACCTGTTTACTATGAGTGGAATACAGTATGTAACCAAAGAGACCCTTGAGCAAATGAAAGTTGAATTGCAGCAATTGAAAGGCGTTGAACGCCCCGCTGCATCCAGGGCTATTGCTGAAGCCCGTGAAAAAGGCGATCTGAAAGAGAATGCTGAATATGATGCAGCAAAGGAAGCCCAGGGTTTGTTAGAAGCGAAAATCGCCGCACTGGAAGGACAAATTGCTACGGCAAGAATTGTGGATGAATCAACCATTGACACCAGCAAAGTAACTATTTTAACTAAAGTGAAACTTACCAACCTTAATACAAAAAAAGAAGTCACTTACCAGATTGTTAGTGAAAAGGAAGCAGACCTGAAAGCAGGAAAAATATCTGTAACCTCTCCAATCGGGAAAGGCTTGCTTGGAAAACAGGTTGGCGAAGTAGCTGAAGTAACTGCACCGGCAGGACTGCTTAAATTTAAAGTAGAAGGTATTAGTATTTAATAAGCCGTCTGCAAATGCATGTTGGCAATCATTAGCACATTTGCATATCTGCACATTAGCACACGATCATGACCATCTTTTCAAAAATCATTGCAGGAGAAATTCCCAGCTATAAAATAGCAGAGAATGCAAATTTCTTTGCTTTCCTGGATATTTTTCCTTTACGGGAAGGACATACATTGGTCATTCCGAAAGTAGAAACAGATAAGTTTTTTGACCTCGATGACAACTATCTTTCGGAGATGCTGGTGTTTGCAAAACCGATTGCTCATGCCATTGAAAAAGCATTTCGGTGCGACCGTTGCGGAATAAGTGTGGTGGGTATTGAAGTGCCGCATGCGCATATGCATTTAATTCCTGTTAACTCGGCAAACGATCTCAATTTTACACAACCTAAAATGCAGGTGTCGCAGGATGATTTGAAAAAAGCGCAGGAAAAGATCTTAGCGCATCTTTAATATCCGTTCAGGATTTTGCTGAATAAATTTTTCCCAACCGGAGCTTTTTTTAGTTCCGGTTGATTTTTTTTCGGAAAGGTTCTTTGTTCCGAAATAATGACAAATGGCTACTGCCAAAGCATCTGTAGCATCATAATGTTTTGGTTTGTCGGGCAATGCTGTGATACGCTGCAGCATTTTCCAAACCTGCTCTTTATCGGCATTTCCATTACCGGTGATGGATTGTTTTATTTTCCTCGGTGAGTATTCTGTTACCGGGATGTTTTTTGTCATGGCGGCAGCAATGGCAACGCCTTGTGCCCTTCCCAATTTCAGCATGCTCTGAACATTCTTACCAAAGAATGGTGCTTCAATGGCAAACTCGTTGGGTGAAAATTCTTCTACCAGTTCCATGATTTTTTGATGTATCATTTGCAACCGCTGGTAATGATCTTTTTTAGAAGATAACTTCAGAACATCGATTGTTTTTATGGAGAAAGAATTCTTATAGGCTTCAATTACACTATAACCCATTAACAGGGTTCCCGGATCAATTCCTAATATTATAACAGGCTTTTGCAAGAGAGATTATTTGAGAATATGGATAACGCAAATTAAACGGATAGTCACAGATACTTTTGACTAAAGTAATTTAAAAGTAAAAAGAATGTTGGCTGAAAACGATTTCAATACTTCTGTTTAAAATACTTTCCGTGCGAATCTGTTCCATCCGTGTCATCTGTGTTCTTTATTTTTACTGCACATGCAGATGAACAAAAATATCAAAATCTTCATCAACTATTTTTTAGGTCCTTTGTTGTTTGCGTGGTTAAGCTATGCTATTTACAGGCAAATTGTTAAACAACCTCAATTAGAAGAATCCTGGTTGCAGATACGTCAATCGTTTCAGTCCTACAAGATCATTTATCTCATTATAGCGGTATTACTGATTGCAGTGAACTGGGGTTTGGAAGCATGGAAGTGGATGATCTCTGTAAGAACATTTTATCCGATTAAATTTTTCCAGGCTTTTAAAGCGGTATTATCGGGTGTGTCTTTTTCGGTTACCATGCCCAACCGCGTTGGTGAATATTTAGGGAGAATTATGTATTTACCGGAAGGGAATCGTCTTAAAACCATTTCGGTTACTCTGGTTGGAAGCTTTGCACAGTTATTAACCACTATCATAACAGGAATTGTGGGCCTGATTGTTTTGAAATCTACGTTGATCGAACAGTTTCCTCAACTAAAAATCTGGTACCAGTTTATTGTTTATGGGCTGGTGGTTACGGCATTGATCATGCTGCTGATTTATTTTAATGTGGAAAGCACAGTAAGTCTTTTTAACAAGTGGATCAGGAACCAGAGATACATTTACCTCATAGAGGCGCTTCAAAAATTTCATACAGGACTGTTAATTCGGCTACTGCTGCTTTCATTTGTCCGCTACATGATTTTTATCATCCAGTATGTTTTTGTTTTTTACTTATTTGAGGTCAATGTTTCAACTCCGACTATTGCAACTGTGATGAGTGTGGTTTTCCTGGCTATGTCGGTAATTCCATCTATTGCTTTGGTGGAAGTGTGGTTGAGAGGAGAAATCAGTATAAAACTAATGGGATTATTTTCTATGAACACATTGGGCATTGGTTTTACTTCGGTAACTGTGTGGTTTATCAATTTGATTTTGCCTGCCATAGCAGGCAGTTTGCTAATATTAAGTTTAAGGCTGTTTAAAAATGAGGATCGTTAATTTTTGTATTGC
>JAGIAB010000126.1 GCA_017745135.1 Flavisolibacter sp. | reverse complement strand
GCTGAAGAGCGTTCAGGAAGAAGTTCCTGCAAAAGTAGAAGCGACAGGAAGCGTTGCCACTACTGAAAGAAAGAGAGGCATGTCGAATTTCTGGGGAAAATTCAAAACAAGCTTAATTGAAATTTTTAAAGAAGAAGAAGACCAGCATTTATAGTTTGTAGTTTGAAGTTTGTGGTTTGTAATTTGCTACACCACAATCCGAAATACGAAACTCTAAATTCGAAATTTTTACAACCATCAATCGTCCATCTAAAAATTCATTCATCCGTTGTTGCGAAAAGCGTAAACGACACAAATCAGTTTGTTATGATTCACTTTGATCTTCCTAAAGAAAAATCATCGATTCTTAAAGTGATCGGTATTGGTGGTGGCGGAAGCAATGCTGTCAACCACATGTACAGTCAGAATATTGAAGGTGTGAACTTCATCATCTGCAATACCGATGCTCAGGCTATACAACAAAGTACTGTTCCAAATAAAATTCAGCTTGGACCACATTTGACACAAGGTCTGGGTGCAGGAGCAAATCCTGAAATCGGCCGCCAGGCCACCGAAGAATCTCTTGAAGAAATCAAACGCATTTTAGAAGTAAATACTAAAATGGCGTTTGTAACTGCCGGCATGGGCGGTGGTACCGGAACCGGTGGCGCTCCCATCATTTCAAAAATCTGTAAGGATTTAGGCATTCTTACGGTTGGTATTGTTACTACTCCTTTTTCTTATGAGGGAAGAAAACGTCAACAACAGGCAGAAGAAGGTATCAAGAATTTAAAGCAGTATGTTGATACTTTGCTTGTGATCAGCAATGATAAACTTCGTCACCAGTTTGGAAACTTAAAAATGCGGGATGCCTTTGCCAAAGCCGATAATGTGTTGGCCACTGCAGCAAAATGTATCACCGATGTAATTAACAGCACCGGTCAAATTAACGTTGACTTTGCCGATGTATGCACGGTAATGAAAAATGGTGGTGTCGCCATTTTGGGTAACGCATCCTGCGACGGTGAAAACAGGGCTCAACGTGCCATTGAAGAAGCATTGAGCTCGCCGTTGTTAAATGACAATGAAATTCGCGGAGCAAAATGGATTCTGATCAACATCAATTCTGCCGAAGGTGAACATGAATTCACCATGGATGAAGTGGAGATCATTCAAAACCATTTATTGAGCCAGGCTGGCGAGGATACCGATGTAATTCTTGGATTGGGTTATGATAATACATTGGGCAGCCAGATTGGTATTACGCTGATTGCAACCGGCTTCCAGTACAAAGATCCGTTCACAAAACGGGAAGCACCAAAAACAGAACCAAAGAAAGAAGATAAAATCGTAATGGTTTTGGGAGAACAGCCTTCCCCAAAACCGAAAGCCACCATCCCATCAGAACCAAAGATTGAAGACGTATTAGCGCCTAAATTAATTGATGAAGAGGCGATTGAAGAAATTCCAATGCCCCAACTAAAGGATGCGCAAATGGATTTACACTTCGACGCCATAAACGTTGTGGAAAAAGAAGAAGAAAAAACTGCTCCTGTTCAATTACATTTGAAGATAAAGGACGAAAAAGCCGAAGCAGAAGAAGAGAAGAAAGAACTGGAACAAAAAAAGAAATGGCTAGACGAACGTTTTGAAAGATTGCGTCAAAACATTTTATCCGGCAACGACAATACACCAACATCCAATCAAAATAATTCCCAGACGTCTGCAGCGTCGGGAGGTTACCTTGCAAGGCCATCCAATATTTACGCAGAGTCCAAACCTGAAGTATCTACTTCTAAGCCTGCCGAAGAACCGGTTCCGGCACCTGTAGCAAAAGTTGATGACTCGGAAGTAATCGACATGCAACTGGTGATACGTAACGACATTCCGGCGGCGGAGGTACCAACCAGCCACCAAACTCAAACACCAAACACTCACGCAGATGACCTGGCGATGCCAGACGCCGCTGAGGATCAAAGAAGGCGTGCAGCCGAACGATTACAAAAGTTGCGCAACTTATCGTTCAACATTAATGCTGCCGATCCTAACAACGAGTTTGAATCGGTTCCCGCGTATATCCGCCGCAACATGGAATTACATAACAGTAACTCCACGGTTGAAAATTTCTACAGCAAATACGAGGTAAAAGATAACGGTGATGGCAAAGGCGCCAGCATCAGTACCATCAATACTTTCCTTGATGGTAAAAAACCGGATTAAGCTTACAGGTTTCAAGGTGCAGGTTTCAGGTTTGTTTGCCTGAACCCTGTAACCTGCAACTTGTTTTAACTATCGAAAACCAAATACATTTAAACCGATAAATGATTAGCCTATTAAAGAATGTTCAAAATGAAGCCACTGTCTTCGATGTAATTTAAGACACCGAACCAAGGCTTGTGTTTTTAGTTGTTCCCTCCTGAGTTTTCAGGAGGGTTTTTGTTTTAGGTGAAGAACGATGAAACAAAGAAGAAGAACAGTGAAACAAAGAATATTCATTTGATTACAAAAAATGTCTGGTATGGTTGTGATTTTTATGAGCCAAACCGCATTGCTGCTATCATCTTCTCTTGCGTCGCACACTTTTACGTTCAAAACTACTATGGTCATATTCGACGTTCACTACTATTCATTCAATTCGTAGTACAACCTTACCCTCTAACTCCCTCTCTCCCGCTCAAAGCGGGATAGAAGAAAGCAGCACACAGCCCTTGCTTGTACAAGGATTCCTACTGATATCAATAATTCACTTATTCACCGGTCGTAAATGTTCGGCTCCTACGGAGCCGCAATTCATATGGTGGATTCTTTCTTCTACCAATGTTTCGCTACTACGGAGCTTGGAGAAACATTATCCGTGCAACCCTCTATTAACATTTCGCACCTGCGGAGCTATAAATACATACTCGTTAGATGACAAATCTCTTACTGGTTTCTAATATTCCTTACAGCACAACGCACAGATGGTTCGTTACCTCACCAGGACAAGCAAGAGTGTGTACTGTTTGCTAAACCACTTCAAAGGTTGGGCTTTTAATGTTTTGTAGTTCTCCTGCTTGTCATGGTGAGGTAACGAACCATCTGATTCTACCATTAAGGACAATTAGCATTTAGTAATGACACCTGCAAAATGATGAATAGAATTACCGAACGTACAAGATTCTGTGTTAGAAACCATATCAATTTGATTTTTTAATTTTGTTTTTTAGGCGGCTATAAGCCAGCCTGTTTAGAGGGCAACGCCTAATGTTGCTCTCTAATTTTTTAATTCAAAGTGCAAGTTGTACTCAAGTTTGGTTTCTGTTTTCGGGTTGTTCAAATAGTCTTTATCATACTTTGTGTTTTTAGATACCAGTGTAAACATCATCTCCAGTAATTTTCTTTGTACAGCCACTGCTGCTTTCATTTTGATACCATGTTTTGATATAAGCCTTGCAAAAATGGCTTTAAAACGCTGCTCATGCCTTATCGCTGCCAGTGCCGGCAAATGCATGGTTTTACGTAAATATTTATTGCCTCTTTTTGATATACGGGGTTTGCCTTTTACCGATGTGCCGGACTGTTTCTCTTTTACATCAAAACCTGCATAGCTGGCCAGTTGCCTTTTATTTCGTATCAGTTCAAAGCCATTGGTTTCTGCAAGCACAATAGCTGCGGTAAGCAGTCCCACCCCTGGAAGAGAGCAAAGTAGTATCACTACTGATTGCATGTCCTTATCTTCTTTTATCAACGCTTTCAGTTCTGCCTGTACCTCTTTGTCCTGCTTATCCAGCAAAGCAATACGCTGCCTTATTCTTGCCATGCTTTTTTTATGCGGCAGGGCTTCTGAGAGCTCTGCATGCATCTGATTTTTGACAACGGTTCTTTCCTGCACGATCTGATCCCGCTCACGGGTAAGTTGGCGGAGCTTCCTGTATATGGCTGCCGGAGGTTTCCAGTTCTCCAACTTTCTCTCCAATCCAAAACGGGCAATGGTTTGGGAGGCCGTTTTATCCGTAATCGTTTTTACTTCAAGACTTTTAAAGTAAGCGCTTATTTTATTGGGCAAAACAATGCTTACCTGGCAACCCTGGTCATCTAAAAAATAAGCCACTCCTTGATGATACACACCGGTGGCTTCCATGACAAACCCTAAACTGATTTCTGTTGAGGTGTGCCTGCCTGCCCAAGCCAATAAGGCTTCAAAACCTTTAGCGGTATTGGCAAAAGTTTTATGCGCATACAATTCAATTGTCCAATCCTCATAAATGCGTCCAAGGCAAACAACCAATTCTTTTTGGGCCACATCTATGCCCGCCACCTGCTTTAAAATTTTTCTCATCCCTTTAATTAGATTTTTAAAAATGAAAAAGTGAAGTCTTCCGTTTTTTCTCCCTATTGGATATTCTGGATATTCTGCCAAAGCTGAATTCCTTACATTCTGTTCAAACTCGGAAGAGATAAAAAGAGTGAGGCCTTATCTTGTACCCAACATGCTTTAAAGCTGTTTGTGAGTGAACCGCTCTCACCCTTTTTCACTTCTAAAAATCAAATCTATTATGGATTCCTTTGTCTTTCACAGATCCTTTCTTCTGCAAACATAGGAGTGAGTGACAGAACGAAAGATGAAAGTAGTAATGAAGATGACTACATAATCATCCCTCTTATTTTTAAGAACTCACTTAAATACAGCAGCACCTTCTGACTTCCGACTTCCGACCTCATTTCTTTAAAGAACAATAGAATAAATAGAAATCTCTTCGACCTATCCCGATAGCTATCGGATCCTCTTCAGACAGACAGAGAATTTTGTATCTTCACAAATAGTTGCATAACTAACTATTTTTTATGAACAAAAGAATCATCAAAAAAGTTGCAGTTTTAGGAAGCGGGGTTATGGGTTCAAGGATCGCTTGTCATTTTGCGGGTATTGGAGTTCAGGTATTGTTGTTGGACATTGTTCCTAACGAAGCCAAAGCAGCCGACAATAAAGCATTGCGAAATAAAATTGTAAATGATTCCTTGCAGGCTGCTGTTAAAAGCAATCCTTCACCGATTTATACGAAAGATGTAATTAAAAAAATTACTACCGGTAATTTTGATGATAACTTAAAAGATATTGCCAATTGCGATTGGATTATTGAGGTGGTAGTGGAGCGCCTCGATATCAAACGTTCGCTGTATGAAAAGGTAGAGCAGTTTCGTAAGCCTGGTACACTTATCACATCCAACACTTCAGGCATTCCTATTCATTTACTCAGCGAGGGAAGAAGTGAAGATTTCAAAAAACATTTTTGCGGAACGCATTTCTTTAATCCACCTCGCTATTTAAGGTTACTGGAAATTATTCCTACGCCAGATACCGACCCTGCCGTTGTTGACTTCCTGATGCACTATGGCGATTTGTATTTAGGCAAGACAACAGTTTTTGCAAAAGACACACCCGCCTTCATTGCCAACCGTATTGGTGTTTTTGGCATCATGGCAATCTTTCAACTCGTGGAAAAAATGGGATTGACTATCGATGAAGTGGATGCATTAACAGGACCCATCATTGGCCGCCCCAAATCGGCTACCTTCAGAACAGCAGATGTTGTTGGTATTGATACTTTGGTAAAAGTTGCGAAAGGCGTTTATGATAATTGCCCGGATGATGAACAAAGAGAAGTGTTTCAAATTCCTGCATGGTTAAATAAGGTAGTTGAAAATAATTGGCTCGGTGATAAAACAGGACAAGGATTTTTTAAGAAAACAAAAGGTGCAGGCGGCGAAAAAGAAATTCTTACACTTGATCTAAAAATGCTGGAATACAAGCCACGTCAGAAACCAAAATTTGCTTCAGTTGATGGGGCCAAACCCATTGACGATTTAAGACAAAGATTGAAAATGCTGGTGGCTGCCGGGGACAAAGCGGGAGAGTTCTTCCGTCATTTTCATTATGGTTTGTTCTCTTATATTTCTCATCGGATTCCGGAGATCAGTGATGAAGTGTATAGAATTGATGATGCAATGATGGCTGGTTTTGGCTGGGAAATTGGTGCATTTGAAAGCTGGGATGTTTTAGGGGTGGATAGAACGGTGAAAGCTATGAAGGCGGCGGGCTACCCGGTTGCTTCATGGGTGGATGATATGCTGGCTGCTGGGAATCAATCTTTCTATAAAATTGAAAATGGTAAAACACTTTGTTACGACCCGCAATCAAAAACATACAAACCGGTTCCGGGCAGCAATGAATTTATTATTCTAAGCAATTACCAGGATAATATAGTTTGGAAAAACGGTGTTGCCACTGTTTATGATATTGGTGATGAAGTGTTGGGCTTGCAATGGAATAGTAAAATGAACACGATTGGCGGCGATGTACTGGCAGGAATCAATAAAGCCGTTGAATTAGCGGAAAAAAATCATAAAGGACTGGTGATCTCTAATGAAGGTGCCAACTTTAGTGCAGGCGCCAATGTTGGATTGATTTTTATGCTGGCTATTGAACAGGAGTATGATGAGCTGGATATGGCAATCCGGTTGTTTCAAAACTCTATGATGCGGGCAAGGTATTCTTCAGTGCCGGTAGTGGTTGCGCCGCATGGTTTGGCATTGGGCGGTGGATGCGAATTGAGTTTACACAGCGATAAAATTTGTGCTGCTGCGGAAACTTATACCGGATTAGTAGAATTAGGTGTTGGATTAATTCCCGGAGGTGGTGGCACCAAAGAATTTGTAGTAAGGGCATCTGATGAAATGCACGAAGACGAGCCGGAAACCATCACTTTGAAAAATAGATTTCTCACAATAGCAACGGCTAAAGTGGCTACTTCAGCCCATGAAGCATTTGGCCTGGGTATTTACCGTAAAGGTCTTGATGAAGTGGTGATGAATCAAAGCAGGAGAGTAACTGAGGCAAAGCGTTCGGTAATTGAATTAGCAGACAGTGGGTACGTAACCCCTGTTCAACGCAAGGATGTAAAAGTGCTTGGCCGTAGTGCATTGGGTGCTTTATATGCAGGTATTCATGGAATGTGGAGAGCTAATTATGCAACCGACCATGATGTGACCGTGGCAAAAAAATTAGCCTATGTTATGTGTGGTGGCGATTTGAGTGAACCTACTTTAGTAAGCGAGCAATATTTACTGGACCTGGAAAGAGAAGCCTTCCTTTCTCTTTGTGGAGAAAAGAGGACTTTGGAAAGAATTCAATCGGTATTGAAAGGAGGCAAACCTGTTCGCAATTAGAAAGAAACAGTTGCCAGTTTATATTTCTGATTCGCTAATACCGGATCACCTTTCGCTTCCATTGAACGATGGCCATTAAAGTTGTACATGAGTACTGTGGAAACCTGAAGCGTTTCAGAGTTCTCGTAGTGTTCCACTGTTTTTTCGATCATATATTTTTGCGCCATTTGCGGGTACTGCTTAAACTGCCTGAAGTTGAAAGTCGTATCCCATACGATAGTGGTTTTATCATTCTTATAGCTAGCTTTGGCAATGGATAAACGCACTTCGGCCAATGCATTGTCATAATAGGCATCACTGTAATCTTTTTGAGTATAGACCTCAAAATCGATTTTCTTTGTTACAGGAGCTTCTGGAATCACTGCCACAGGCGGTTGCTTTGTACAGGAACTGACTATAATGGCAATTCCAAGTAATGCGGGTAAAAATTGTCTCATGCAATTTATTTCAGACAAAAAAATTTGATTTCCGCGTTAAGAAAAACTCAATTTATAGGAGCGGAGAAAAATTTGAATAAATTCACCTGTAAATATTTTGTACACCCTTATGCCACGAAAATTATTTCTATACAGGTTACGAACTTTAGTGGTGATTTCCCTCATCTGGGTGTTGTTCAGCATCGTTTTCTTTTTTAATCTTATTCGTCCGGGTAACGATTTGGGAATACACGTTTCTATTTATCAATTTGCTTTCGCATTCGGTATCATTGGTTTTTTAATTACCGCTATACTAATCTTTTATTTGAAACCTGCTTTTTCGCATCACCCGGCATGGTTTGCTATCGTAGTTAAGCTGGTGATCACTTTCCTGTTGTTTTTTGTGATTGGCTTTGTGCTGTTGATGATCTATTTCTTTATTCACTACACAAAGGACCTTCACACTTATTTTCACAGCTTCTCTACAAAGCTGGTTTATACCAACACATTTGTCAGTTTTATGATTGATATGGGCCTGATGACCTTAATATCAATTGTGCTGCTTGAAGTGACCGACAAATACGGTCCTGGTATGTTTTGGCTGATGTTAAGTGGCGAGTATCACAAACCC
>JAGIAB010000125.1:4916-8284 GCA_017745135.1 Flavisolibacter sp. | reverse complement strand
ATATGAGGTTTGGTAAACCTTGCTATTTCATTTTTGTATTTTTCAGCAAAGCCTTCTTTTATCTTCATTATTTTCTGCCACAAATCCTCCTGAGGATTTAACACCAATAAGTATTCATTGATGCGATAACCGGGCATATGAAAGTTTATGGGTTCCATAGCAATGGTTTTTAGTTTATGAATCACAATACTAAATTACTAAAATATTTAGCAAAGCAAATTTTGTTTTTTCACAGGGTCACTGAAACAACCCCCCGTAAAAAAATGTAGCTAACTTATTTTTTCCGTAATTGTGTCAATAAAGAATCAACCTTTTCCATTCCTATTTTTTCAGCCCATTCAAAAGGTCCATAAGGATAGTTAGTTCCCAGCTTCATCGCAGTATCAATTTCTTCCCTGGTGCTTACACCTTCCTTTAAAGCAATAAAAGCTTCATTAATGATCATGCTGATCACTCGTGGTGTAACAAACCCGCTTTCATCTGGTAGCCATTCTAATTTTTTTTTGAAGAGGGCGAAAATTTTTTGAGCAACTTCTTTGTTGTTGTCATTGAGAGAAGAGGCTTCAATGGTTGATGATTTTAAAAAACCCGGCCAGGCATTTATGCGTACAAAAGAAGGGCCAATTTCTGCCAGGTTTTTTTCTACACTGTTGATGATAACTGTTTTAGGCAAGAGACTTTGCAGTATAGTGAGATGTTCTGTATCAAAGAGAAGATCAATAAATACATCTGCATTTTGATGTTCACTGATTTGACGAAGGTTCTCAATCCAGATAATTTCCTCTTGCAAGGAAGAAGCATCGCTCAACAATTCCTTCTTCAAAATATCATTGGTAAGCACCACTACTTGCATGACACGAATTACACGAATTATCATGAATTACACAAAAGTGAAAAGAAGATATCTCTCCAATTGACAAAAATTCGTGTAATTCGTACTTTAAATTCTGACATTCTTTATGGAAAAGAAAATCATCAATACCAAAAATGCACCTCCACCAATTGGTCCTTACAACCAGGCGATAGAAGTAAATGGTACGCTTTACATAGCCGGACAGGTTTGCATTGATGCGGCAACAGGAGATTTAAAAAATAAAGATTTGCAGGAAGAAACAAACCAGGTCATGCATAACCTGAAAGCTATCTTGCAGGAAGCCGGTATGAGTTTCAATAATGTGGTAAAGACCACTATTTTTCTTACCGACATGAATCGCTTTGGCGAAGTGAATGAGATTTATGGGAAATATTTTGATGGCAGTTTTCCTGCAAGAGAAACTGTACAGGTGTCAGCACTTCCCAAATTTGTAAATGTTGAGATCAGTATGATCGCTGTAAAATAGTAGCATGGTCCCCTGGTTCAGAAAACTTTTGTTCAAACCGGTTCTATGGGCTTCCAACAAATTTGCTTCCAAGCCCGACAGGCAAAGAATATACAAAGCACTTTCTGATTTACACGATTGCATCTTAAAACAATCAAAGAAAAAAGGTCCTATTATTTCTTTCGACAGTAAAAAAGATAAGTTCATCATCTTCTCCGACCAGCATAAAGGAGCAAAAAATGGCGCTGACGATTTTATGTTGTGCGAGCCCAATTATTTAGCCGCACTGGATTATTATTATCAGCACAATTATTTTTTCATTGCAATGGGAGATTGCGAAGAGTTATGGGAGAATACACTCTTCGCCGTAAAGAAGCACCAGAAAGAATCGTTCGAAAAAGAAAAACAATTCTTTGAGCAAAACCGGGGCATAAAAATTTTCGGCAATCATGACCTGATGTGGCAAAACGATCCTCTTGCGCCACTTTATCTCAAATCCATCTACGATTGTGAAGTGCCTATCTATGAAGGCGCCCTGCTTCGAACTTCCGTCAACAACACTCCGGTAAATATTTTTTGTACGCACGGCCATCAGGGCGATGCGGCCAGTGATGGCAATTGGTTCAGTAAATTTTTTGTGGCAAGAATTTGGGCGCCCCTGCAGTCTCTGCTTAAGATCAATCCAAATACACCGGCTTATGATGCACAATTAAAAACCATGCATAACAGTATGATGTATGATTGGAGTGCCTCGCAGGAAAACCTGTTTCTTATTACAGGACATACGCATCAACCGGTATTTGAATCCTTAACGCATATTGAACGTTTATACCGTCAGCTTCTGTTTGCACAAAAGGTGAAAGATGAATCAATGATCGAATCGCTGCAAAAAGAAATCCGAACACGCAGGTTTGAATACACCACTATTTCTCCGGACTATTTGCAGCTAAAGCCAACTTATTTTAATTCGGGTTGTTGTTGTTTTAGCGATGGCGATATCACCGGCATTGAAATCGAGGAAGACTGCATCCGCCTTATCAAATGGCATTCAAAAGATGCAAGGCCTCAAAGAATTATTCTGGAAGAAGCTGCCTTTGAAGAATTACTGGGTGAGCTATCAAAGAAGTCCTGAAGCAATCATCATCTGTTGTGTATGAACAATCTGTAACCTTTTTTGTTATTACTGTATCTATTTTATTATGACAACGACCCAACTAACACCAAGCACAGCCCGGCAATATTTATTGAACGACGCCTCTTTAGAGGTCAAGATGTTTGTGTACAATCAACCGAAAGATGCTGAAAAAGCAGTGAGTCAATGGTTAAAAGAAAACGATGTAACTATTCATCACATCGTTCAGTCGCAAAGTGAAAAGAATGGAAATTTTGTTTTCGTGATCACACTGTTTTTCGTACAGAATGATTAATGCTTTTCCTCCTGCACTAAACTTTCTATTTCCACAACCTCCAATCCTTGTCTTGCAGGGCCGGTCAGCACTTCGCCATCAACGGTAAACCTTGAACCGTGGCAGGGGCAATCCCAGCTTTTTTCGGCACTGTTCCAACCCACAGCACATTTTGCATGCGGACATACAGGGCTCACAGCATGCAGTTCACCTTCCTCATCTTTATATAGAGCCAAAGACTTCCCCTCATATTTCACAAGTTTTGCTTCGCCGGGAGCAATATCACTCAGCTCAGTTAATTTTTCCTTCGACAGGCGTTTGCCAATAAATTCTTTTACCACATCTGCATTCTCCTTCACAAAATTGGCAAAGCCGGCAATTGGTTTTAAACGATCAGGATCAAAAAGCTTTGCATATTCACTTTCACCTTTTATGATCAAATCAGAAAGTGTAATAGCTGCAATGTGACTATAGGTCATTCCATTACCTCCGTAACCCGTTGCTACTAAAACATTGTCCGGATTGCCCGGCAAATGACCGATATAGGCCAATCCATCTGCCGGTTCAAAATATTGCGATGACCACTTAAAGGCTACCTCTTTTACGTCAAAGTAGTTACGAACATGTGCCTCCAGTCTATTAA
>JAGIAB010000125.1:0-4906 GCA_017745135.1 Flavisolibacter sp. | reverse complement strand
CACTTCAGTGTTTTCCTCGTGTGCTGTTTTATGATCCTCTCCGCCAACAATTAAATATTTCTTCCCGTCGATGATTTGAGTACGGTAATAATGATATGGGTCGTACATATCATAAGCCAGTCCATCAGGGTAGGCGTCATTATTTAATGTAACCGCCATTGCATAACTGCGGTAGGGAGCACAGCGGAAGTGCAATAAATTTACACCGGGAGGAATATGCGTTGCCCAAACCAACGTTCTTGTATTAATGGTTCCCTGGGATGTTTCTACTTCGAGAACTTTATCTCCTTTGAAATCTTTTACCAGGCAGTCCTGCAATATCACACCGCCCATTTCTTCAAAGGCTTTCGCCAACGCATAAACATATTTGGAAGGATGAACATTGGCTTGTTCATGATAAACAATAGCTTTTTGAAATTCTACCGGAACAGGAATCCGGTCGGTATACGCAACATCAACGCCTGCTCTTTTAGAAGCCTCAAAAATCTTGTCCAACTCTTCAGTTTGCTTCTCATCTTGTGAATAGAGATACCCATCTTTTTGTTCGTAACCACAATCAATATTGTATTCCTCAATATTCGCATGATAGAGATCTAAAGCCCGGTTCGTTGCCTTTGCAATTAATCTTGCAGCATCTTGTCCGAATTTTTTCTCGATGGTACTGTAATCGGTATCCAAAAATGTATTGAGATGTGCTGTAGTTCCTCCTGTTGTTCCAAAGCAAAGATTATGTGCTTCAGCTATTACACATTGTAACCCATATTTTTGAAGTTGCAGTCCTGTTGTGATACCTGTAATCCCTCCTCCAACAATCAAAACATCAAAATCTTTTTTGTCAAAGGTCTCCGTTTTAGAAACGTAATCAGGCACCTGGTCCTGCCATAAACTTATTTTAAAACCATCTCTTTTCATACGAAATCGTTTTATAGAAAATCGGAAAAAATAATGCCTGAAATCCAAGGGCTGAATTGCTGTGGCATAGCTTTAGATAAATAAGAGTTAGTGTGAATGAAAATGGTGAGTTATGAAAAAGATTTGGATGGGTTTGTTTGTACTATTTGTTGGTTTGAGCGCATCGTCTCAAAAACTTTCCATTAAAAACCTGGTAGGCCGGTGGGAAACTTCGGATGGCGCAGGATTAGAAATCATTGATAGTTCACGCATTTTTGTGACCTATGGTACAGAACGAAAGCCGATCCTCAGCTACGATGCTGATTTCTCTAAATCTCCATATTGGTTTGATTTTGTGGTAACGGATAGTGCACAACAAGTTTCAAAAATGAAAAGCCTTTTATTACTGGAAGGCAACGATATTTTAAAATGGCAGGTCTTCGAAGATGGTAATCGTCCTCCTGATTTTGTAACGGACAAAGGTGATCTGATTATCCTACGAAGAAAGAAATAATCACCATTTATCCTCTTCCGGAATATCGTTGTCAGGCTTGAATGTTTCTTTGGCTTTTATTTTTTCTTCCTGTCGTTGTATCAGAAGTTCAGTGATAAGGATTGCTGTATCTGTTTGCGGATTTGCCGCGAGAAGTTCTTTCAATTTTTGTTCACTCACATCTACCCTGTAAAGAAGTTGAATCAATTTATTAAAATCGTGCACTAATAAATGATTCATGTATAGAAGGAGGTGCTCTTTCATTTCTGCCTTCTGAATAGCCGTTAATTGACGGTTCAAGTCCAGCAACTGTTCGATATGTTCATTTTCCTCCATTGACAGTACAAATATCCAAAGCTTATCCTTCTATCCAACCGCTAATCCTAAAACCAATAATCATTCTACGAATAGCATCGTATTATTGATTCTGAATTAGGGCTCTCCTTTTAATAATTAATTTCAATAACTAAAAAATTAGTTGCTTAACGAAAGTATTAGTTATAAATTGCTTTATTATAAAATAGTTGAACACCGAAATCAACACAATGAAGAAAACCATTATCGCTGCTTTATTAGCAATTGCCTGCTCACAATTGTTTGCACAAGGAAGTATAAAAGGAAAATTAGTGGACACGGTTAGCAAAAAACCTTTGGGATTTGCTACGGTCACCATTTTCAAATCGTCTGACACAACTCTCATTACCTATCGCCTTAGTAACCCTGAAGGCGAATTCAGAGTTCCCGGCTTGCCTTTACATGCGCCCTGTCGTGTTGTGATCTCCTATTCTGGCTTTGATGCTTTTAGAAAAGAATTTACGCTGACAGATGATTCGCCCCTTGATCTGGGAACGATCGACATGAACCCAAGCTCCAAATCACTGGATGAAGTGTTGGTCATTGCAGAACGCCCTCCTGTAACGGTCAAGAAAGATACCATTGAGTTCAATGCATCTTCATTTAAAACTTTACCTACAGCATTGGTAGAAGATCTTTTGAAAAAAATGCCCGGCATTCAAATCGATGCTGAAGGAAATATTACGGCCAATGGCAAAAAGGTGAATCGCATTTTGGTAGATGGAAAAGCTTTCTTCGGCGATGATCCGAAAATGGCGACAAGAAACTTACCGGCCAATGTTATTGACAAAGTGCAGGTAACTACTGATAAAGATGAAGAGAACAGAAACACTACAGGTGATCTCACTAATATTGGCCAGGTGATTAATCTTACTTTGAAAAAAGGCGTAAAGAAAGGATGGTTTGGAAAATTATACGCAGGCGGTGGAACCGAAGACCGTTATGAAATCGGGGGCATTGCCAATATTTATCGTGACACGATGCAACTGAGTGTACTTGCATTTAGCAACAATGTTAACCGAAGTGGTTTCTCACTCAAAGAAGTAGAGGACCTTGGCGGCTTTGGAAGAAGCGGGTATAGTTCAATAGCAATATCAGGCAGATCAGGCCAAACAGGCTTTGCTCTAAACGGAATTTCATTTGGAGGATTGGATGCAGGTATTGCCCGTTCAACAGGAGCTGGCTTCAATTTGAATCATGCGCCCAATAAGCGCAATTCCTTCTTCCTTCAATATTTCTTTGGCAGCACAAAAAACAATATTGAACAAACTAACAATACACAGCAATTTTTTCATGACACTGCTGTAAACAATAGGACGGTTCTTACTAAGGACAGAACTGTATTCAATCACACGGTAAGCATAGGTGCTAATCTTAAGCTTGATAGTTTAACTAATATGACTTTCCGTTCGGGATACACTTATTCGGCTTCGGATGAAGATGTTGACGCCATTGTAAAGCTTACCAATAACAAGGTTGGGGACATCAGTAGCGGAAATGGTAACCAGTTCAATAACTTTTACCGCAACAATTACAATCACAGCCTATCGCTGACACGTCGCTCCAAATCTAAAAAAGGCAGGATGTTGAATTTATACAACTATGTTTATTATAACGGAAATCTTCAACGCTATATTACCGAATCCGATAATTATTACTACGTGCCGGATACAACAACAGGTATTATTCGTCAATTAAGAAGACAGGATGCACCCGGGCTGAATGGAAGCACATACTTGAACTTTACTGAAGCGCTAACTAAAAAGCTTACTCTTCGCATTAATGAACGCCACGATTTCTTAAAAGACAAACAGGATATTGGTACATTCAATATCGACCCATCCAGCTTTAAATATGAACTGTTGGATTATACAAGAAGCAGTGGTTTTGAACGGACACAAAACAAATTCACTTCTTATGCCGGGCTCTCTTACAGGTTGAAACAGGTAACGCTAAATGCAGGAATGAATGCTCTTTGGCAAAACATCCATAACGAGTTTAAAAATATTCCGCAGCCCATCAACATGCATTTATTCAACATTCTTCCCAGCGTTTCTGTGCAGTGGAAACAGTTGTCGGCCCAGTACAGCATGAATGTAAACGCACCTCAAATAAGTTACCTCATTCCTGTCCCAGACAATACTAATCCATTTGCCATTCGCTATGGCAACCCTTACCTGAAACCTTCCCGTCAACACAATTTTTATATAAGTAATTACAATTTTTTCCAGGGAACAGGCGCCAGTTATAATTTATATGTGAATGCAAATCTTATTAATAATGACGTGATCATGAGTCGTACCGTGGCTCCAAACGGAATCCAAAGCGACCGGCCGGTAAATGCAGATGGAAGTGCTCAATTAAGCATGGGAATGGGATATGGCAAGGAGTACAAGAATAAACAAAAATTTATTTTCTCCTACCGTGTTTCGCCTAATGCCAGTTATAACAAGCGAAAATTAATTGTGAACAATAATGAAAGCATAGCGAGAACATTCAGCTATGGAGCCAATTTAAATATTGGATTGAACTGGAATGATTTAATTGAATTTCGCCCCATTTATGCTCCATCCATTAGCCAAACAACTTATACTGATTCTTATTTCAAAAACATAAAAGCAGTAACTCATAATATGGAAGGCGAGTTAATTATTCGACTTCCGAAGAAACTGGTTTGGGAAACTAATGTTGCTTATCGCAATACAACACAGGTTGCACCGGGATTACCAAAAACAAATATTTTTTGGAATGCCGCCGTTACTTTACTGATGTTGAAAGGAGATGTTGGCCTGTTAAAACTGAGTGTGTTTGATATTCTTGATCGCAATAATGGCTACTACCGTTATACCACTCAAAACCAAATTGTTGATCAAAGGACAAATGTGCTACAGCGTTTTGGCGAGTTATCATTTACGTATAATATCAGGAATATGGGTGCACCTAAAAAAGTAGGCGGGAAGGATCGGCTGTTTATGTTTTAGAGCGGCCCATCCCGGCCTTCCCCGGTAGGAAGGCCATCCACACACAGCCCTAACCTATTTGACAATAACAAAAAGCTCTCGACATTTAACGTTGAGAGTTTTTTATTTGCCATAAATGGCAAAGTTTTTCAGAACACAGATGATATGGATGAAAAGGATTTACACGGATGTTTTCTTTTAAAAAATC
>JAGIAB010000124.1 GCA_017745135.1 Flavisolibacter sp. | reverse complement strand
GCATTAAGCGAATGGTGGTTTTAGCCGGAAAGCAAGTACAAAAAAAGGAAATTTTCGGTTACAGGCAAGAGTATATTCGGCCGAACGGGCTTGTTCTTCGCTTACATTTGTGCATGTTTAACACCGTACTGGCAATTTCAATCTGGCACAGAATGGATGAATGGGACAAGTGGCTTTTTGTGAAATTGAACAGCCAGTGGACCAATCCCTTTTTTGATGCGGTTCTGCCTTTCCTTCGCAATTCGGTTTTTTGGGCACCTTTGTATCTTTTTATTGCAGTATTCATAGCCATCAATTTTGGCAGAAGAGGGCTATGGTGGAGCTTATTGTTCATTTGCACGATTGCCGCTACTGATTTAATCGGTGCCAGGATAGTAAAAGAAGCGGTACACCGGCCTCGTCCCTGCCAGGATGTAGAATTCATGAATTATGTACGATTATTGCTCAAACGATGTTCGGGCAGTTATAGCTTTGTTTCCAATCATGCTGCCAATCATTTTGGCATGGCCACCTTTGCTTTTTTAACCTTCAGGGGAGTTTTTAAAAACTGGATGTACCTGGCTTTTGCCTGGGCTTTTTTTATTGCGTATGCACAAGTGTATGTTGGGGTGCATTACCCGCTTGACGTGCTGGGTGGCGCAATTTTAGGATTAATAGTAGGCAGCACCACAGCATGGATTTTTGATAAAAAATGGGGAGGTTTAAAATTAGAATAGCCGGAGCGTTAATTTCGTCAATCGGGAATCGTTATTGCCGTATGGAAGCAGATCCTCTTAACGACTGATGAAGCTTGAATTCACCATTCGCGATTGACATTCACGAAAACAAGAAAAATGGAAGTACTTATATTGCTGGGCTTAATTATTTTGAACGCTGTTTTTGTAATGTCCGAAATTGCCCTTGTATCAGCACGTAAATCAAGGCTTGAGGCCATGTCGGAGAAAGGTGATAAAAAAGCGGAAGTAGCCTTACGGCTCTCCAGTTCACCTGAAACTTTTTTATCGGCCGCACAGATCGGGATCACCCTCATTGCTATTTTGACGGGTGTGTATTCAGGCGAACGGTTTGGGAAGCAACTTGTCCCCGTTATAGCAAAAATTGAAGCTTTTGAACCTTATGCAGAAACCATTGCTACCACCCTTGTAGTCATTGTGGTTACTTTTTTGTCAATTGTTTTCGGAGAACTGATCCCTAAAAGAATTGGTTTAGCCAAAGCCGAAGTCATTGCAAAAATCATGGCAGGCCCAATGGTTATCTTCTCCAGAATTACTTATCCCTTTGTTTGGCTTTTAAATAGATCCAGCAATCTTTTCTTCAAGGTGTTCAACATAAAAAATGCGAAGGATGAATCCGTAACCGAGGAAGAAATCAAAGCGATCATTCATGAAGGAACAGAGTATGGAGCCATCGAAGAAGAAGAGCAGGAACTCATCGAACGCATTTTTCATTTGGGCGACCGTAATATCACTTCGCTAATGACCCACCGCAGCGATATTACCTGGTTCGATCTGAATGACAGCGAGGAAACTGTTCGTGACAAGATTGTAAAAGAACCCCACTCTGTATATCCCATCTGCGATGGTAATATTGATAACATCAAGGGAATGGTTTCCATCAAAGATCTCTACATCATTGACGATTTTACAAAGTTTAAGGATGTTGTTCAACCTGCTATGTTCGTCCCCGAAAACAATACCGCTTACCAGGTGATGGAAAAATTCAAGGAAACCAAGCAACATTCCTGTTTTATTGTAGATGAATATGGAAGCCTGCAGGGCATGATCACGCTCAATGATATTATGGAAGCCATTGTCGGGGATATTCCGCAAACAGGCATGGAGGATTATGAAATCGTGCAAAGGGAAGATGGAACCTTTCTGGTGGATGCGCAAATTCCTTTTTACGATTTTCTTTCCCACTTCAATAAAGCCGATTGGGCAAGCGAGGAGGAGTATTCATTTGATACATTGGCCGGCTGTGTACTTCACGAACTCGAACGCATTCCCCAAACCGGCGATCAATTAAAATGGAGAGGATTTGATATTGAAGTGATCGACATGGATGGCCATCGTATTGATAAAGTACTGGTAAAGCCCAGCCAGGAAATTATAGATGAGATGGAGGAGGAGTGATCCCCCTGTCCCCCTGAAGGGGAGACTTAGATCAGAGAGGTTTTTTTTGGACAGCCTTGAAAGAAAAGAAATCAGAGGTCGGAGGTCAGAGGGTGCTACTTTATTTGAAGTGAGCTTTCTAAATAAGAGTTTATGATCATGTTATCACCTCCATTACTACTATCTGCTTTTCTTGTGTCACTCACTTCTGCGTTCAGTAATTCTATTGAACATTATGCAAATGTCATTATCGAATACAGGCTTTCTAACAATTGAAGTTTCCCTCACCTTCCAACTTCCTCTCCATCGAAGATGGAGAGGAAAGCTAAGCACAGCCCTTGCTTACATAACAGTTCCTACAACTATCAATGATTCATTTATTCGTCGGTCGTAGAGGTTCGGCTCCTACGGAGCTGTGTGTTCATTTGGATGATTCTCTTTTCTACCAAGGTTTCGCTCCTACGGAGCTATAAGAAACATTATCCGTTCGATTCCCTATTAACATTTCGCTCCTCCGGAGCTTTGTGTACATAGCACTACTTCCACAATGCTCAATAGAATTTCAGAACGATGCAGTGAGTGACACAACAGAAGTTGATAGTAGCAATGCTGTTCACTATATAATCATCAATGTTCTTTTAAAAAACTCACTCAAATAAAACACACTCTCTGACCTCCTACCTCTGACTTCCGACTTCTGTCCTCCAATCTCTTTCAGAGTTACAGGGGGATAAACAAATCAGCAATTACAAAAACAGCGAAGACCACACTGGCTATTCCATTCGTCGTCATAAAAGCAATGTTTACTCTTCGTAAATCATTTGGTTTTACTATCGAGTGCTGGTAAACCAAACAACCAATAAAAACCAAAACGCCAATCCAGTAGAGTACTCCAAACTGTCCCAGTTTTCCAGCGGCAACCACAGAACCTGCACTCAACAAATGCAAAACTTCTGAAACACGCAAAGCTTTTTCTTTTCCCAACCATGCGGGAATAGAATATAAATTCTGCGATTGATCAAACTCCACGTCCTGCAAAGCATAAATAATATCAAAACCGCTTACCCAAAACAAAACGGCCAATGAAAATAAAATCGGCAACCAGTGAAAAACTCCTGTTACAGCCAGGTAAGCGCCAATTGGTGCAAGCGACAACCCCAATCCTAAAATCAAATGACAAAGTGGAGTAAAACGTTTGGTATAACTATAACCTAACACTACTGCTAAAGCAACAGGAGAGAGGTAAAAACAAATCCTGTTAATAAACCATGTTGTTGTAATAAACAAAATGCAGTTTGCGATAGTAAATAACAAAGCATTTTTTGGAGTGATGATACCTTTAGGAATTTCTCTTATAGCAGTTCTTGGGTTGAGTGCATCCCATCTTCTATCCAAATAACGGTTGAATGCCATGGCAGCACTGCGGGCAAAGACCATGCAAAGGATGACAAGAATAAATTTTATAATTAGGGGAAATGGCTCATAGTGAACCGACCAAGACGAAGGCTCTTTTGAATCGGATAAGTATTGCCACGGATGGGTTATTGCCAAAAAAAAACCAATCAACGCAAAAGGCATGGCGAAGATGGTATGAGAAAACTTTATCAGCGATAAATAACTTCTAACTTTTGTCATAAGATCACGCAAAGAAAATAAGTCGCAACGATATTCCCATTAATCCTTTTAATCCGCCCTAATCCTGGTTCAGGCAATCCTGGTTCTGACAAGCTCCCACAAAACAATTCCAGCCGCCACCGAAATATTCAACGAGTGTTTCATTCCTAATTGCGGAATTTCAATACAACCGTCGCATTGCTCAATGGTGGATTGCTCAACTCCCGTTACTTCATTGCCAAAAACCACAGCAATTTTTTCATCCGGCTCATAGCTGATGGCTTGCAACTTGTAGCTGTCAATTGCCTGCTCCACAGCATACACTTTGTAATCCAGTTTTCTTAATTCATCAATAGCTTCAGAAATGTTTCTGAAATGCTTCCAGCTCACGGTTTCATCTGCACCCAGGGCTGTTTTCTTAATTTCTTTATGTGGAGGATACGCAGTATAACCACAGATGTAAATAGCTTCAATCAAAAAAGCATCTGCCGTGCGAAAAACACTTCCTACATTATAGGCACTTCGCACATTTTCCAGTATAGCAATTATTGGAATTTTATCCGACTGCCTGAATTCTTCTGCCGATTTCCGGTTCAATTCGTTCATTGAAAGTTTACGCATATCCAATTTTATTCAGCCGGGAAGTCGGAGAGACGAGAAGAAGAAATAAAAACTTACCGCCTTCCCTTCTTCCCGGCTATAAATTTCCGGCAAATGTAAAGCTCTCACCAACGTGGATAAAAACCTAAACTATTAAAGGAGATTTCACCCTCACTCCTCTATTTTTGCCGCAATCACCATGAGTAAGCAAAAGACCGCCACAGAGACGCCGTTAATGCAGCAGCACAAAGCCATCAAGGCCAAATATCCCGATGCTGTTTTGCTGTTTCGTGTGGGTGACTTTTATGAAACCTTTGGTGGTGATGCCATTATTGCTTCACAAGTTTTAGGCATCACACTTACCAAAAGAAATAATGGTGCCGCAGCCGATAATGAATTGGCCGGTTTCCCGCACCATGCTTTAGATACATATTTACATAAGTTGGTAAAAGCCGGTTATCGTGTTGCTATCTGCGATCAACTGGAAGACCCCAAAGCAGCCAAAGGAATTGTAAAGCGTGGTGTGACCGAAATGGTTACTCCCGGTACGGCTACCAACGATAAATTACTCGACCTCAGCTCCAATAATTTTTTGGCCTCCGTTCATTTTGCCAATGAAAAATACGGACTGGCTTTTCTCGATATTTCAACCGGAGAATTTTTTATATCAGAAGGCGATAAAGAATATGCCGACAAATTATTAAGTGGCTTCAAACCTGCTGAAGTCATTTTTCAACGCCATCATCAAAAGAAATTTAAAGAAGAATTTGGCGGGAAATTTTATACCTACACTCTGGATGAGTGGATCTTTCAACAGCAATATGCCGGGGATGTTTTGCTGAAACATTTTGACACACATTCTTTAAAGGGCTTTGGTGTGGAAGGTTTGAGTTTTGGCTTGATTGCCGCCGGTGCGATTCTTCATTACCTGAAAGAAACGGAGCATCCCAATCTTCAGCACATTACCTCTCTTCAAAGAATTGAGCAGAATGATTATTTGTGGATGGACCGTTTTACCATCCGCAATCTTGAATTATTAAATAGTCCTGTAGAGAATGGAAGTACTTTATTAAAAGTGTTGGACACCACCTGCACACCAATGGGTGCAAGGCTATTGAAACGATGGATTGTTTTTCCTTTGAAGAATATCCAAAAAATAAATGAACGCCTGGATGTTGTTGAGCATTTTATACTGAATACCGACCAGAGGAACAAGCTGCTTCATGCCATGCGCCAGTGTGGTGATATGGAGCGGTTGGTTTCAAAAATTCCTCTGAAAAAAATCAACCCGAGAGAATTGCTTCAACTGGCAAGATCGCTCCGGCAGATTGATGTCATCAGGGAATTGTGTATTCAATCCGACAATACATATTTACAACGCCTGGCCGATGCACTCAATCCCTGTCATTACATTGCCGATAAGATCGTAAAGCAGATCGTTGAAAATCCACCGGCGCTTGCGATTAAGGGTGGCTTCATCAATAAAAATGTTCACCAGCAACTGGATGAATTAAGAAACGTTGCCCATCATGGCAAGGAGTATTTATTGAAGCTACAGCAACAGGAAGCGGAGCGAACCGGTATTTCATCTTTAAAGATCAGCTACAACAATGTTTTTGGTTACTATCTCGAGGTAACCAATTCACATAAAAGTAAAGTGCCTGCCGAATGGATGCGCAAGCAAACCCTCGCCAACGCCGAACGTTACATTACCCCCGAATTAAAAGAATACGAAGAAAAGATCACCGGTGCAGAAGAAAAAATTTTGGCCCTGGAACTGCAGTTGTTTGATAGTTTGATCAATGAGTTGTTTGATTTTCTTCTGCCTATCCAAACCAATGCACAAATTGTAGCAACGCTGGATTGTCTGGTTGCTTTTGCTAACAATGCACTTCAATTCAACTATAAAAAACCGCAATTGCATGACGGACATGAACTGAAAATTAAAAACGGCCGTCATCCTGTAATTGAAAGGGCTCTTCCGCCTTCCGAGTCTTACATCGGTAATGATGTTGAATTCAATAAAGGGGATCAGCAGATCATCATTCTCACCGGTCCAAATATGAGTGGTAAATCCGCCCTGCTTCGTCAAACAGGTTTGATCACCCTGATGGCACATATTGGAAGTTTTGTTCCGGCGGACGAAGCGTTGGTTCCTATAACCGATAAGGTTTTTACAAGGGTAGGAGCTTCTGATAATTTAAGTGCAGGCGAATCTACTTTCATGGTGGAGATGAATGAAACGGCTTCCATTATCAATAACATCAGCGATCGTTGTTTGATTCTTCTTGATGAAATCGGAAGAGGAACATCAACCTACGATGGCATTTCCATTGCCTGGAGTATTGCTGAATATTTGCATCGTTCTCCTCATCAGCCCAAAACTTTTTTTGCTACGCACTATCATGAGTTGAATGAACTGGAAAACAAACTGCCGAGAGTAAAAAATTATCACATCACCAATAAAGAAATTGGCAACAAAGTAATCTTCCTTCGAAAACTTGCTCCTGGTGGAAGTACGCACAGTTTTGGTATTCATGTGGCACGCATGGCCGGCATGCCTCCTGACCTTATTGAAAGAGCAAAAGATATTTTAAAGCAACTCGAGGCAAAACATTTAGATGATAACCTGAAGGAAAATGTAAAAGGATTATCGTCGCCTAAAATGCAGCTTAGCATTTTTGATGCGCACAGCCAAACCTTTGATGAGATCCGGACGATGCTGGATGGTATTGATATCAACCGGCTCACTCCTGTCGAGGCTTTGTTGAAGTTGAATGAGATTAAAAACCTTTTGAAGTAAGGTGGAGAGAGTTTTGTTATTCGGTAGTTCTTTAAAGGAACGAGGTCGGAAGTTGGATGTCAGAAGTCAGAGGTAGAAGATCAAAGGGTGTGTTTATTTGAGTGAGTTTTTAAGTAAGATTGATGATTATGTAGTGAACTGTATTACTACTGTCATCACCTGTTGTGCCTGTCTCGCCACAGGCAATGACCACTCACTTCTGCGTTCAGTAATTCTATTCACCATTGTGCAAGTGTCATCATTAATATGAAGCTCCGGAGGAGCGAAATGTTAATAGAGGATTGTATGGGTAATGTTTCTCCGAGCTCCGTAGGAGCGACATGTTAGTAGAAAAAGAATCCGCCAAGTGAATTGCAGCTCCGTAGGAGCCGAACATTACGACCGATGAATAAATGAATTATTGATATCAGTAGGAGTGGTTGTGCAAGCAAGGGCTGTGCGCAGCTTCCCTCTATCCCGCTTTGAGCGGGAGAGAGGGAGTTAGAGGGTGAGGTGGATTTCGCATACATGCTTCCCGCACTTAGTAACGACACTTCCCCAATGTTCAATAGCATTCCCGAACGTTCAAGTGAGTGACACAACAGACGTTGACAGTAGCAATGCAGCCAAGTACACAATAAAAATCTGATAACTAACAACTACTCAACCACTAGAATACTTATGGCATCTGTATCATCAGCAGAGTCTTCCTGTTCGTTATGCAATTGGCACAATTGTTTATTTCTATAAAAGTGTGGAATAAAATTGGGGATTATGAAAACGATATTTTGTTTGCTGGCAGGAACTGTACTTACAAGCTTTATCAACAAACCTGCGGACACTGATTTAGACGGTTACTGGATGGGATATTATCGCTCGGAGTTGTTGAAGGAAAAAGTGATTATTAAAATGGACGGCGATGACCGGATGGTTTTTTATACAGGTGGAATTGATGACCGTACCAAACTGGAAGGCAGCTATAAAATTTATGGAGATTCGGTTTCGTTCAAGTATACTACAGCAGACGGCGAGGAAGTATTAATGCAGGGACATTTTAATTATCGTAAAACTTACGTTGACGGTATTTGCAGGACCAACAACAAACCAAGCGGAAGTTTTTATTTGGAGAAACAAAAATTAGAAGAAAGGCTGGTGTTCAATAATAAATTTCAAAATAAAACGCTTCAGGCAGATTCGAAATAATTATAGAACCT
>JAGIAB010000123.1 GCA_017745135.1 Flavisolibacter sp. | reverse complement strand
AAACAATACCAAACAACGCAATACAAATATTAATAGCAATATCAATTACCTGTTTAAGGATACTGCAGGCAGAATGTTAATGGTAAATGGGGATTATGGTTATTATAACAATCGCCAGGACCAAATTCAGCCAAACACGTTTTACGATGCGACAGGTAAGAACGAATTATTCCGTCGCAATTATCAAATCAGCTCTCCGACAAGAATTGATATCTATTCAGTCAAAGCTGATTATGAACAACCTTTTGCAAAAGGAAAACTGGCTCTTGGCGCCAAGGCAGGTTGGGTAAAAACCGACAACACATTTAATCAATACCTGCAGGCTGGTGACGAATGGCAGCTTGATAAAGAAAGCAGCAATTTTTTCAGCTATAAGGAAAATGTGAATGCGGCTTATATAAACTATTCAAAAGATTTCGCAGGCATTGCAGTACAAGCCGGAGTTAGAACTGAACAGACCAGGGTGGAAGGCGATTTGCGCAGCTTTCAAAAAAACGGAACAGACTATAACGTGGAAACAGCAAGCTTTAAAAAAGACTATCTGGATTTCTTCCCCAGTGTTACGCTGACCCTTGCACCTAAATCAGCAAACCAGTTTGCAATAGCTTACAGCCGCCGCATCGACCGCCCTGTTTACCAGGACCTGAATCCTTTTGAATATCGGATTAACGAATATCATTACCACAAAGGAAGCACCGAACTCCGTCCGCAATACACCAACATGGTAAGCTTCAGCCATACATATAAATTCAAACTGGCTACTTCGTTGAGCTATTCGCATGTTAAAGATGTATTTGGCCAATTGGTAGATACCGCTCAGGGTATAAAAGGTTATCTGGTTAACAGCAATATTGCCAGCCAGGATATTACGGCCCTGAACATCAGCTATCCTTTTCAGTATAAAAACTACAGCCTGTTTACCAACGTGAATGCCTACTATAGCAAATACAAAGCAGACTTTGGCGAAAACAGGAAGATCAATCTTGACGTAAAGGCAATTAACTTTTTTGCTCAAAACAGCTATCGCTTTGGCAAAGGCTGGTCTGCTGAACTGAGTGGTTTCTATAGCTCGCCTTCTATTTGGCAGGGAACATTGAAAAGTTCATCTATTTGGAGTGCTGATGCCGGCGTGCAAAAGCAGATTCTCAAAGGAAACGGAACGATAAAGGCTTCAGTAAGTGATGTATTCAAATCATTAGAGTGGAGTGCCAACAGTGATTTTGCAGGACAAAAACTGGATGTAGCCGGCAGAAATGAAAGCCGTCAGTTAAGACTGAACTTCACCTATCGTTTTGGTAATAAAAACATCAAAGCAGCACGGCAAATAAAAACAGGAATGGAGGAAGAAATGAACCGTACGCAAAGCAGCGGTGGATTAGGACATTAATACTCACAAAAAAATAATGTGGTCAGAGAAGAATAAACCGGGTATCGACAGATGCCCGGTTTATTTAAAACACGGAAGATTGTAACAGCACCGGCTCCGGTTTACACAGAGTGATTACTTTTTCCGTACTGTTATTATTTTATTTTACAATGCCCTTTTTGAACAAAAATTAAAGGCTTACAGAGGCAACACAAGTCATACCTGGTCAAGTCGAAACAGGATAAAACTAAAAAGCCAATTTTTATGTAGCCGATAATCGTATCACGGAGATGTTTGGATGAATGCTATCCGTACGGATAATTCTACTTTAATACGAAAAAGCTATCAAGGATAATTCTGGTTAATCTTTATACCTTGACTTTTTATTCATAAGGAAATACACAATAACATAACAGTATGGAGCGGGCCGATATTTTCACAGACTGTTTCTAAAGTCTTTATTCTCCCCATTTTTTCAGGAATAATCTTTGCTTCACTATCCTATCCTTACCTGAGTAACGGCAATGAATGAAAGGGAATTGAAAGATGAGATTGCGCTTAAAACCATGCAATTTGAGGAGGCAATGGCAACACAAACCACATATGAGAATTTAACGACGATTCCAAAGAGTTGAAAGAGCTAAAGTATCGGTTAGTCCAATTGCAGAACCTGATCTCGTGAAAAGGGAGTGCATCAGTATAAGATACGAAGACATGAACCCTGCGAATGATGAGCAATTTCTAGCTGCTTTTTCATCCTTTACGACCAGTCTCTTATTCTTATTTCCGACTCCTGTGCGATTGCTCTTATCAAATGCCCTTAATCTGCGGTTACATTTTATAAACACCTGCTAATCTAAATTGGGTTATGCTCGAAACAATATATAAAGATCTCTTTCACTCAGCGCCGGTACCACTGATCGTGACCGATAAAAAGGGAACCATTAAACTTACCAACGGGCATGCCGATGTTTTGTTGAACAATAACTCAGCCCCTCTCGAAGGATTGAGTTTCTTTGACTTTATCGATCAGTCATTTTTGAAAAACTATTTTCTTGATCATTCATCTGCTTCTTTTGAGGATTTTTTAAAGGATTATGAAGCTCAACACGATCATTGGCTGAAAAATAAGGAAGGGATTACGGTTTACGCCGACATCAAAGCTGTCTCTCTCGGATCGGGGAGTGAGGAGCTCTATATATGGACATTTGATCCTACAGGGATTACCAAAAAACTGACCTATGATTTAAATGAACGTGTAAAAGAGCAACTGTGCATATTAAACGTAATTGAACTTTGTTTCCAAAACCAGGATGTCAGTACCACCTTGCAGCGTTGTTTGCAACCCATTCGTGAAGGCTGGCAGTTTCCTGAAGCCGCTGAGGTGCGGATTACCCTGGCAAGTGGAGAGAAGTTCACTACTGGCAGGTTCAGGAAGACCGAATGGTATTTGCAGTCGGAAATAAAAACAGCAAATGAACACTATGGTTATTTGGAAGTGTGTTACCGGCACAGGGTGCCGGCTTACGGAGGCAAAATATTTCTTTATGAAGAAGAAAGATTGATCAAAGTGCTGGGCAAAATAATTGGAACGGTCATCGGGCATTGGTACAGCAATAAACGAATAAATGAAGCGGTTGTAAACGCCCAGGAAGAGGAGCGTTACCAGCTAGCCATGGAATTGCACGATAATGTGCAGCAAATTTTAACTGCAGCCTCTTTACAGGTAGCCTACCTGGAGAGTATACAGAAGGACGAAACATCCCAACAAACCATACAGAATTTGAAAAAAGCCTTAGCTGAAGGCATCAAAGAACTAAGAAGGCTCTCCCAGCAACTGGCGCCTTCTGTAGATCCAGACTTTCCGCTAACGGAGAAGATCAGTTCTCTGGCAAAAAACATGAACGTAAATGGCAGGCTTAGGGCAAAGATCAATATCGATCCGGAAATTGTTTTGAGTGAAAGAATCCAATTAGGCTTTTACAGGATTGTTCAGGAACAGTTGACAAATATTATAAAGCACGCCGGGAGTTCTGAGGTGGAAATTAGTATTAAGGCAGAAGGGAAAGGTGTTAAACTGAACATTATTGACAAAGGAAAAGGTTTCGATATGAACTCAAAAAGAAATGGGATCGGCTTTGAGAATATCAGGAGAAGAACTGAATTGATGAATGGTGCTCTCGATATCGTTTCTTCGCCGGGGAAGGGTACACGTGTGAGTGTTCAGGTTCCAAATATCTAAACGCTCCCCTTTGTGATTCTATAATTTACGCAGTCTTGCTGCTTTAATGTACGGGCATTGAAAGCTCAATCAACGGGCTCATTGCTTTCAAAACTTTTATCATTCTTTTCCTTTCGTATTGCAGGCAGTAGATCAAATGGAATCCGTTCCCTCCGTGTCCACTTCTCCGGATTTCGGCTTACGGTAATCGTGTTTTAACTGCTCCTCAAATTCCTTTTTATCCTTCCTGTTTTTAATGATCAGGAAGATAACCAGTAGGACAAGCAATACCAAAACCAGCGCTATAGCTATCCCTGTTTCCATATTTTAAAGTTCGTTTGAAAACAACAATAGTTTGCATTTTGTGTGCAAATTGTCGTTTCGTAACATTCCGGTAACATTGGGGTTACAGTTCGTTAATGTTAGCATAACAAATAGGTAATGTTCAGTTTCGTCCTTTGCGCCAAATTCTAAGGCGTGAAAAATTTAATTGTTTTTTTGATCCTCTTTTCACCAGTCTCGGTCCTGTTTTCACAAACAGGTACCATTGCAGGCAAGGTGAATAATGAAACTACCAGTGCTTCACTCACTGGTGTAACGGTAACGGTCACTGGCAGCAATCAGGGGACTACAACAGATCTCGATGGACGTTATTTGATTAAGCTGGCACCCGGCAAACATACCCTTAGCTTTCATTCAATTGGATTTGGTGCCAAACAGGTTTCTGATATCATTGTAAAAGCCGGCGAGGTTACGGAACTCAATGTCAGTCTGCAGATTCAGTCCGCAGCGATGGAGAATGTCGTGGTAACAGCATCGGCAGCAAAGGAAACACAGGCTTCCGTTCTGTCACTGCAAAGGGCCAACGCCAGCATTTCCGATGGCATTTCGCAGGAGGCAATAAGAAAATCTCCTGACAGGAACATTGGCGAAGTATTAAAGCGGGTAAGCGGCACCAGCATTCAGGATGATAAATTCGTAATTGTAAGAGGCCTTTCCGACAGGTACAATGTTTCACTCATTAATGGTGCTATTTTACCAAGCACAGAGCCGGACCGTCGTGCTTTTTCATTTGATGTGATTCCTTCTACCCTTATTGATAATATCCTGATCAATAAAACTGCTTCTGCCGATATGCCGGGAGATTTTTCAGGAGGAGTCGTTCAGATATTGACGAAAGACATTCCTTTTAAAAATTTTCTGAGTGCTTCTGTTGGCACCAGTTACAACAGTCTCTCAACAGGGAAACGATTTGATATTGGTGTTCTTGAAAATTCTGATTACCTGGGTTTTGATAATGGAACAAGAACTCTCCCATCTAATTTTCCGGGCAGGAAAACCTATTTGAGTTATAATGCCGATGCAAATCCTTCCAGGCGTATTGAGGCTTCGCGTTTGATGCGAAACAATTATGGCAGTCATTACACCGGCAATGCTTTGCCTGGCTTGAACTTTGTGTTGAACTGGGGCGGTAGGAAAGAATTGAAGAGTGGCACTACTTTAGGTTCGGTGGTTGCTGTTACCTATCGCAACTCGCAAAACATTCAAGCCAGCCAGCGTCGTGGTTACGAGGCCTTAACCCTCAATAGTTTTAGTTACGATTACTTGGATTCCAATTATTCGTTTACGACGAACGTAGGCCTGATGGCAAATTTTGCCTTGAAAAAAGGGAACAGCAAGATCGTATTTAAAAACCTGGCTAACCGCCTGTTCGATAACAACGCCCTTTTCAGAACGGGGCCTAACTACGATAACGTACAATACTTTAAAACATACGGCAACGTACTTTCCATTAAATCATTGATTAGTTCACAACTGGAAGGAGAGCACTTAATGGGTCAACGCAACGACCGGTTGAAATGGAATTTGAACTATGCGCTTACTGCTCAAAACCAGCCTGATTACAGGGTTTTGCCTTATTCCAAAAGCCTTTCTGATGTAAACACTAAAGATGCAGCCTTTAATGTAGTGCTGCGTGATACTTACCGCTTTTGGTCAGATTTGTACGACAATGCTTTCGGTGCCAATCTGAATTATACCTTGCCTGTAAACTTTGGAAAACAAAAGCAAACCTTTAAAGCAGGATTACTCGGACAATACAAGATCAGGGATTTCTCCACAAGAATTTTCCGTTACGAAGCAGCATCGTCCACTTTAAATCCTTCCTTGAGCTCTTTACCACCCCGGATGATTTTCAATGATGGCAATATGTATGAACAGGGTTTTGTATTGAATGAGATCACAAACAACACCGATAAATATGATGCAACCTCTGGTCTTTATGCAGGCTATGCCATGATCGATGGAAAGATCGGTGATAATATTCGTGCAGTTTACGGTTTGCGGGTCGAGAACTTCAACTTCAATGTGAATACATCTGATTTCTCAAGTCAGAAAGTTGCGATCAATAGAAATTATATTGACATTCTTCCTTCTGTAAATCTTACTTACAAATTAGGCCGTGCTTCTAACCTGCGCTTATCAGGTTCAAGAACAGTGTCCAGGCCTGAGTTCAGGGAAGTAGCCAATTTCTCCTACTTCGATTTTATCAGGAATGCACAGATCCAGGGTAACCCGGCTCTTGAAAGAAGCCAGAACACGAACCTTGATCTGCGCTATGAAATCTATCCGAACTCGGGAGAAATTTTATCGGCCTCTGTTTTCTTCAAACATTTTAAAAAGCCCATTGAGCAAACAGTGGTTCCGGGTTCAGCAGCCAATTCACTCCGCTTTACGTTCGAAAACCCGGATGCTGCCAGGTTGTACGGAGCTGAAGTAGAAGTAAAAAAAAGACTGGATTTTTTGGGCAAGGCCCCCTGGCTTGAAAACTTAGCCTTCAACCTGAATGGTTCCATCATTAAATCGGAAGTAGACCTTAAAGCTGGTGATAATGCCTGGGACCGGAACCGGCCAATGCAAGGCCAGTCTCCATGGTTGGTAAATGCAGGTCTCCAGTACAGCACCAATAGTAATCGCTTAGCCTTCAGCGTTCTGGTGAACCGCATTGGTGAGCGTATTGTTTATGTTGGCGAGCAGTCTTTCCCGGACATCTACGAAAACGGAAGAACCCTGCTGGACTTCCAGGCAAGCATGAAGCTGATTAAAAGCAAAGGCGAATTGAAATTGAACCTTTCTGACTTGCTGAACCAGCGTTCAGTGTTTTACCAGAATATTGACCCCCGCGATGCGAACAGTTATAAATCATCGAAAGACAGGATTCAATGGAGCTATTTGTATGGACGTACGATCTCTCTTGGGTTCACTTACAATTTCCTGTAATTACTTAATAATTGTTTAATGCTGTAGTAATAAAGGGGTAACAATACATAAGTTCTTTTGTCTTGTCAATAAATAGAATAAAATAAAGATTATGCGTTTTCAAAAGAGTTTTTTTCAAATGATGTCGGTAGTCCTGGTACTATTGACTGTGGTTAGCTGTAAGAAAAACAACGGAGATGATGAGGCGGTTACTCCTCCGGCGAATACTGTAATTTCAGGAACTCTGAATCAGAGTATGACCTTGACTGCTGATAAGCAATGGACCCTGAAGGGCTATGTGTATGTGCCTGCTGGTGTAACGCTAACAGTTGAGGCAGGAACCACCATCGTTAGTGATGTAACAGATAAGGGTGCTCTTTGTGTAGAAAGAGGAGGCAAGCTTATTGCCAATGGCACTGCTAACAAACCTATTGTTTTTACATCAGGCAAAGCTGCCGGATCCAGAGCGCCTGGCGATTGGGGTGGCGTAGTCCTTCTTGGTAAGGCAACTACCAACCGTTCATCTACACCTGTAATTGAGGGTGGATTGGACAGACAGTACGGCGGAACTGATGATAATGATAATTCAGGTTCACTTAAATATGTTCGTATTGAATATGCAGGTATCGCTGCCTTCCCAAATTCTGAAATCAACGGCCTGACCTTGGGCGGTGTAGGTAGAGGCACTACCCTGGATCATATCCAAATTGTGTATGGTAACGATGATTCGTATGAATTTTTTGGCGGTACTGTTGACGCCAAATACCTCGTAGCCTATGCAACTGCCGATGATGATTATGATTTTGATTTCGGCTACCGTGGACGTATTCAATTTGCCGTTGCATTAAGAGACCCGGCATTTGTTGATCCTGCTGACGCAGGCAATGGAGTTGAGTCCGATAACGATGGTACGGGTACTGCTGCAACTCCGGTTACTCATCCGGTTCTTTCAAACTTCACCTGGATCGGTCCTAATAACGCCAGCGGTACATTAACAAACCACAACTATGGCAATCGCTGGAGAAGAGCAACTCAATTTGAAGTTTACAACTCCGTAATGTTGGGATGGCAAAAAGGCGGATTTAGCATAGAGTCAAATGAGTCGGCTCAGGCGTACAAAGACGGTATTTCCAAATTCAAAAACAATGTGATCCATTCTAATTTAGCCAGCGATGTGGCACGATTGGGAAGTGTAACTGTTTTGACAAAAGCAGAACTGGATACGAAAGTTGCTGCTGATGGAAATACAGTTTTAACCTCACCTGACAATGTTTTAACTGCTCCCTTTAATTTAACCAGTCCGAATTTCGCTCCCGTTGCTGCAGGACCTGCTGCTTCAGGGGCTAGTTTCACAGGACTCGATAATACATTTTTTACAACTACAACGTACAAAGGAGCTATCGGTGCAAACGACAACTGGCTGCAAGGCTGGACCCGTTTCCCCGCAAAAGGTCAATAATTTGACACGCCAATTAGAATTGAGTGCCCTTTTTTCTAAAGGGCATTCTTTTATTT
>JAGIAB010000122.1 GCA_017745135.1 Flavisolibacter sp. | reverse complement strand
GATGGATACTTAGCTTCTAATCAACCTGACAAGAGTTTTTGAATTACCGTTGCTCCCTGGTTTATTTTTTTTATTTCAATTGAAGTTGTGTCTTCAAACCGTACATAAAGAGGTGATGATTGGAGTTGCCTTTTTCAAGACGGCTTATTCCATACTGTAATTCCGGTCCGATAGCAATTGAGTTTTTCTTTACAGGAAAAGAATAGTTTACACCCAAGCCTGAAAACAACTGAAAACGATTGAATGCGTTTTTATTATGGAAATAAGCCTGATTATTATATTCGAAGATTAATCCATTAGTTTGTACCAAATACTGAATTGAAATGCCTGTAGATAAATTCAACGGATGTTTTTTCAATAATTTCCAATCTAAGGCCAAAGGCAACGTAACAAAATGATAACGGTTATGATAGAACTCCAATGTACCATTGCTATAATTGCTATTGCTGTTCATGAAATATTCTCGTACTGAATAATTTCTAATTATTAAGTTTTGATCAACCCTTCTCCCAACTAAAATGCTGTTACTGTAATAATTGTATCCCAATCCTGTTGAAAAAGATGTCCGCTTAGTTAATTGTTTGTTTATACCTGCCTGTACTGCAAATGAAAAGTCCTTTTTCACTTCTGATGGTGGATAATATATTCCATTACCAGAGCCGCTTCCGGGGCTCATGACTGGCGGTATATAATTCATCGATTTATTCTCGATTAAAAAACCATTAAATACATTCAGCCGTCCTAACCCCGAAACACCACCGCTAACAGCAAAAGTGAGTTTCCATTTGGATGCCGCGTATTTTTTTACACGAAGCTGTTTTATTGAATCGCTTTTAATTGAATCAACTTTTAGCGTGACCTTTTCAATCCCGGCAAGTGAATCATTCTTTTGACCGGACGACACAGTGGTTAGATTAGAGTCAGAAAAATTTTGCTCTTGATCCATTTGTTTATTTACCTGATCCTGCTGAAGAACAGGCTCCCGGGTTTTAGTCTGCGTTTCTGTTAAAACCGTTTCATTGTTTTTAGCTGAAGATTTCTCTTGTTGTTCCGGCAACGAATTTTCTTTCCTAGGTTTTACTCTTTGCTTTGAATTTTGAAAGGCAGATGTCGTGCTCAATCGTACGCTTTCATTTGTAATTGAAGATGTTGTTTTCCCGGACCGAGGAGACAATGTAGTTTCTAAATTCTTTTCTTGCGGTTGCTTTATAGTCTGGTCAGTCGCTGGTTGTTCAGGTTGAACAAAGGAATTTTGCTTTGGTATCTGATGATTTAGTTTTTCTGTTTCGTTTCTATTATAAGAAACATTGTTTGAGTAGTGATCGATTCCAATCCACAGACCTCCGCCCAATAAGAGTGTAAGCACAGGAATCCAGAAAATTAATCTCCTGCGACCCTTCTTTTTACGGATCTGCATCTCCACTTTTTGCCAAACAGGTTCGGAGGGAACCAGTTTCAGTTCCTCCATTTTTTGCTGCACCTGTTTTTCAAATTCATTTTGCATAAACACTTCTTTTTACAGCATTGTTTTTTTGTTCAATCCATTGGATCAGTAAAGCCCTTGCTCTTGCGTATTGAGAGCGGGAAGTGCTTTCCTGTACCCCCAGCATTTTTCCGATCTCTACATGATTAAATCCTTCCACTGCATATAAATTAAAAATGGTTTGATAGCCCGGTGGCAATTGCCTGATCAGGTCAGCCAGTTCTTTGGCTTCCATTTTCAGTTCGGGTGGACTTTGCGTATCTACTGCATGCAAATGTTCATCAGGAAAAATCAGTTCGCTTTGATAACGGGCATTGCGCTTTAAATAATTGATGGATGTTGTTACCATAATTCTTCGAATCCATGCACCCAACTCCCCTTTAAAGCCATATTGATGAAGGTTGAAAAACACTTTTACAAAACCTTCCTGCAATACATCTTCGGCATCAGCCATGGATTTGGTATAGCGGTAACACACACTCAGCATCGGCGATGCAAACAGGTCATACAACTGCTTTTGGGCAGAAGGTTTCCCTTTTAAACAATCTTTTACCAATACGTAATGGTCCATGAGCTATAGTCCCGCGGCAGGTTGACAAGAAGAATTGCCAAAGCGTTGCAGCAATTTTTTATTTTATTCCGCAACACTAAGAAAATAAAAATCCCGCCGGTGGCGGGATAATTTTTATCAGAAAGAAGGATCTGCCGGAGTAGCGGAGTTATTATCTCTTTCCAGGAATGGATAAGGCAAAAAGTTTCGTCTCTTTTCAGAATCCGGCCGGGCAAAGCGCCGGGTATCCTCCAATTTTAAACCCAGCATGAAAAGTTCAATGCTTCTTTGCCTGTATATCTCATCCAGTATTTGCTGCTGTGTAACTGGCCCGGCCAATGGAGGTAAATCTGCGCCTACTCCAAATGGATCATCAGCAGGTTTTTTGGTAATGACTTTATTTAGTTCAACCAAAGCATTTACAAGGTCGGGTGGATTTTGACGTGCATAGGCTTCCGCTTTGACCAAAGTCATTTCGCTGGGCAAATAAATGGGCCAGGGTGTTGTGGTAGAGGCTGCAAAACCCAGGATTTTTGAATTGTACGCCGTAGTAGTATAGAATGGCAATCTTTTATCATTTGGATCGGGCTGTAAGCCGGCAGGTAACCCTAAAGTAGTAACATTGCTTACAGCAGTAACATTATTAGTGGAAGTAGCCGTTTCGTAAAGCGGATTCAGGTTTTGTGCTGAAAAATTGAACGTCGATTTTTTTGTAAGATCAACTGCATTGGCTTCGGTTAAAGCCTGGGAATAATTGCCAAGAAACAAAGAGTATCTCGCCTTTAATGCATGCAAGGTGTTCACCAGGTCAATACCAGCAGGAATGTTGAACATAAATGTGGAAGGAATAGGGTTGGCAGCAATAACAGTCAATGCATTATCCAGCGCAGCGATGGCCTTTGTATAACTCTGGGTGCGATCCACGAAATTTACATTCCGACCAATACCGGCAGGATTTTTTTCCCAGAACTGTGCAAGATCTGCAAGAGCCAAAGCCTTAAAAAGATCGGCATAAGCAATAATTCCACTCGCATAATTTTTATCGCCCAGTTTTGCTGCACTTGCAATAACGCTATCAGCATCAAAAATTATTTTATTACTGACCGTCCAAAGACCCGCACTCATCGTGTTTGTTCCGTCAACATTACCGCCACCTAACTGCAATTGGTACTCAGAAGTGTTGCCCTGGTTTATCACGATTAATTCATTTGTCAGTAGTCCATTCATTGAAATTCTATTGTACAAAGAACTACCCCTGCCCACCGTGTACCATCGCTGCAGGCCTACAACCAATTCCGCCATTGCCTGGGGTGAATTGAATGCCGAACTGCCCGGAACGGCAGATGGATTGGTATAATTCTTCTTACAGGAGGTCTGCGAAAAAATTGTTAGCGCTAACAATCCGCAGAAAAATATTTTTATGATTGATTTCATGATGATTTGCTTTTGAAGGTTAGAATCTTGCATTTACACCCAGTTTGTATGTGCGTGGAATAGGCACGGTGCCGAAATCAATTCCACGAAGCAAAGTGCTTTGTCCCGCTGCATTCACTTCCGGATCGTAGCCTTTATAATTATCCCAGGAAACTAAATTGCGACCGGTTAAACTGATAGTGAGATCACGGAAGAATTTGAAATTTCCAAATGAATAACTTAACGCTACTTCGCGAAGCTTCACGAAGGAGCCATCATCTACCCGCCATTGCTCTACCTGGTAAATGCTGTTGATATAACCACGCGGATAAATTCCAAGGTGTTCTTTCTCGGCTTCTTTTCCGTTTCCTACACCTTGCCTTGTTCTGAAATCTGCATTGAATACATCTACACCCTGCACTGCATCTAACTGCACACGCAAATTGAATTTCTTATAACTTAATTCATTTACTAAGGTCCCTGTCCAATCAGGATTGGGATCACCAATGACTTTGCGTAAGGTGGTTCCGGTAGGCAATCCGTTTGCATCGCGTTGCGGAGTATAAACGGTTGGTCTGTTTTGCGTTCCTTTTTCTATTTGCGGGAAACCTGTTCCATTCTTTACCAAATTGCCACCGGCATCAACTGCAAAAAAAGTTCCGTAGAAAATACCTACTGGATAACCTTGAATCAAAGCAACCGGAGCACCACCATTGGTACTGAAAAGTGTTAATGCAGATCCTACTTCCAATACTTTATTTCTGTTTCTGTTAAAAATGGCTGTGATGTCCCAGCGTAAATCCTTGTTGCCAATCGGAGCACCATGGAGCACTACTTCAATTCCTTTGTTTTCCAACGAACCGAAATTGTCAAGCAAACTTGAATAACCAGTTGTTGGCGCCACCTGCCTGTTGATCAAAAGATCCTCAACACGCTTATGATACCAGTTAAAAGTTAACCCAAGCCGGTCACCAAAGAAAGACATGTCTGTTCCGATCTCTGTTTCTTTTTGCCTTTCCGGTTTTACACCTTCATTAGCCAGTCTTGTACTTCCGTTCAAAGCAATTCTGCCCAGGTAAGTATTACTGCTATAGGCATTAATGCGATCGTAAGCGCCTATCCCGGTTAAATTTCCTGATTGGCCGTACGCTGCTCTTACTTTAAATGTATTCCACCATTGCATGCTGTTTTTCCAGGAACCCAATTCTGAAACAATATAACTGCCGCTGGCTTTATAATACATCTGGTTACGCTGATCTTCACCGAATACAGAAGAAGCATCGCGGCGTACTGCGCCGGTTAGAAAGAGTTGGTTCAGGATACGGAAATTTTGTTGCAGGTAAATCCCTGAAATTGAAAGTTCGGTTCTTTCATCAGCGCTTTGCAAAGGCGTACTGGCACCGTTTATGGTTTGAATAAAAGGAGCCAGTCCCCTGCCCTGAACCAATGAATAGCGGTTCCTTTCATATTGAACCGAATATCCTACTTGCGTAGTAGATCCAATACTTGGTGTGATATCGAAAATATAAGTACCATTCACCTCGTTATTGATTTGGAAGAAGTAATCATTGCCCGTGCTTGTATATCCGTTCAATGTTGGATCAAGTGTAGGGCCACCTCCAAAGAAAGCTGTGTTAACGTTGTAGGCGAAAGGCGGCATGTAAGTAGTTCCATTCTGTCCGTAATTATCAATACCCAGTGTGTAGTCGAGTGTGAATCCTTCGAAAGGTTTCAACTTCAATCCGAGGTTGGCGAGTACTCTATTCGTTTCTTGTCTTTGTTTAAAATCTTCAATTACCGATACAGGGTTGGCGCGACCTCTTTCGCCAACTGCCTTTATATTACCATTGGCATCTCTTGTCCAGATGTCATGAAAATTGCCGATGATGGTTACTGCATTCATTGGTGAGAAAAATGAATTGCCGTCGGGTTTTTCATTAGCAGCGCTGTTGATATAATTCAATCCTAAGTTGAAACTCAAAAACCTGTTCAGCGTTTGGTCGATATTGGCCCGAAAACTAAACCTTCTGAAATCAGTGTTCTTAATAATTCCCTGGTTATAGAAATACGAACCTGACAAATAATATTTTGTCTTATCGGTGCCGCCGCTTACAGAAACATTATCATCGGTTCCGGTACCTTTTCTAAAAATGTAATCCTGGTAATCATACCTGGTAACAGGAGTGGTATTTGTAGACAGTGCTGCAGGTGTTCCTATTGCTGTAATGATATCCTGAGTTAGAGCACCCGGGCCATCAGGTGGTCCTCCGAATTTTGTTGGTGCCCTGTTTACATCCAGTTTCTTTCTTAATTCGCTCCGCATCACACTTGTTGAGAAGCTTACCTGAGGCACACCGGTAGTTCCTCTTTTAGTGAAGATATGTATCACACCGGCATTTGCTCTTGAGCCATATATAGCCGCGGCTGCAGCCCCGTTCAATACTTCTATATGGTCAATGTCAGCAGGATTGATATCCACCATCCTGTTTTGACCTACAGTACCAACAAAGTTGGTTCCGTCATAAGAGTTCTGAGTATTGGTAACTCTTGTTGTAGCATTGTTTACAATAACGCCGTCAACAATATAAAGAGGTTCCGATGATGATAAAATAGAGCTCACTCCACGCAGGCGAACAGACATACCACCTGCAGGATCACCGGAGTTTTGAATGATTTGAGCACCTGCAGTTTTTCCCTGCAATGCAGCCAGCACATTGCCGGTTGCACTTTTGTTAAGCTCATCTGCCTTAACGGTACCGATGTAACTACCCAATTGCCGTCTTGTAGTTCCAGCCGATACACCGGTTACTACAACTTCATCCATCTTTAACGCATCCTGCACCAATTGTGCATTTGCTGAAACCGTTCCTGATGCACTGACCTGGATGTTTTGCGTAAACATTTTGTAACCCACGCCGGTAAAATCGAGTTGGTAAGTTCCGGGTTTCAGATTTGCCTGAAAAGAATAGCCTCCATCCGCACCAGTTGTTGAACCAAAGGTTGTGTTGCGAACAAGAACAGAAATATCAGGAATGCCTTTATTATCGGCAGTAGTTACTTTACCGGAAATCCGAACCTGTGCAATTAGAGCTAATGAAAAAAATTGGAGTAGCAGTGTCGGCAAGGTACGCCTGTATCTCGCCGCCTGAGAGCAGTTTCTAATTCTCATAATAGCAAGTGTTGTTGAAAGGATATTACAATTTACTGATTTCCGCCAATAGCAATGTGAGGTTATGCGGAAATTATTCGAATTTCATGCGGCTTTTTGCAGGCAATCGTAATGCAATTTATTTATTTGTCAACTCCCGGATGTTTTCAAGCCCTTTTTCCATCATTGCCCCATACGTTTTTTCATAGAACATACTTCCAAATTTTTGCCAGGGGTACCATTTCAAATTAAAGTCCATATACCATTGAAGTGTGAGAGAATCTACGTGGGGATATCGATAGATCTTCCATCCGTTTACCACTTCAGGCTTGCCCGATTGTTGAAGGTGCATGATGATTTCTGAATCAGATTCAGACTTTTGAGCAATATGAATAGCAGGAAATTTGGGAGCTGAATCATTCGGTATAAAAGCAGGATGCCATTGCTTCCACTTTGCGGTATCCCTGATCAATGCAAAAATGGAATCTTCGCTCGAGTGAATATTGATCGCTTTTGAGATTCGGATCTGGGATGGAATAAGCAATGAAATAGCTGTAACTACAAAAAAAAGAAGCAGAACACTAATGAGAGCCAGTTTGATCAGTCGCACGATAAAAAATTTTATTCCCAACGAAAAGTTTTTGCAGTAACTGCGTAAATAAGAATTCCCCAAACCGCCAGAATTAACATTTGTTCCCAACAGGCAGCGAGGGAAGCTCCTTCAAATGCAACATTTCGCATGGCATCATTTACTGCTGTCAATGGAAGAAATTTTATGATGGGTTGAAGAAATGCCGGCAATGCGGTTCTTGGAAAAAATGTTCCCGACAAAAAATACTGGGGGAACATAAACAGGTTGGCATAAATAGGAATTACATTTTGATTTTTGGAAACGCTGGCAATAAAAAAACCAAAACCCATAAACACCAGTAAAGCAATAAAACTGATTACCAGCATGTCGATAAACGTCAGTATACCATTGGCAAGAGTAAAATGATAGGCATAGTAACCGAAACCAATCAACACCACAACCGTCATCAGGTTGAAGATGACTCTTGAAATACTTTCTCCTAAAATGATATATTCTCTTCTGATCGGCGTCGAATACATTCTTTTTAAAACAAGCGTTTCTCTCAGCGAGTAAAAAACAAAAGAGATCCCAAACACTGCAGAACCAATCAGCGAAAAACCAATCATGCCGGGAAGAAAGAAATCGATCATCTGATAAGGTCTTTCATTATAGCTTACTTCCTGTTTAATAGTGGCAAACTCTTTATGATCGGGATGAAGCTCTCTATCAACTTCAGCAGAAGCTGTTTTAATAATGGATTGAACCAATTCAACATTCTGGCTTGCAGTAGAAGTTCTGAGATTAATTCTGAAAGTCGAATCCGGCGAAGGAACGACGTCGATGATCGCAGCAATTCTTCCTTTCCTTAATTCCTCTTCAGCACTCTTTTTTTTATCATTAAGAAAATGAAGAACCGGGTTTTCCTTTAGTGCTTTATAAAGAATGGTTGTGGTATCAATATTTTCTTCAAAAGCCACATCCACCGAAGGTGTTCCGTTTCTTCCCAATGCACCGAAAATCCAGATCAGTACAATTGGAAAAAACAAGCTGAAGAAGACAGATTGCGGGCTTCTAAAGGTGGCCGTTAAACTCGCCTTTGTTACAGCCCACATGGCTCTTAGCTGGTTATAGTTTTGCGCCATTCTTAAAAATTGGAAAGCAAAAGTAACCGTTAATGAATAAAGAATTGGTACGGC
>JAGIAB010000121.1:5694-8398 GCA_017745135.1 Flavisolibacter sp. | reverse complement strand
TGCCGTTTGCCAGTTACTATCAACAATCAGTACCACAGGATTTTTGATGTTGCGATTCATCAGTTCAATAAACATTCTGCGTACTGATTGTTGATAGTAACTGGCAAACGGCAGATGAACATTTGATTCATTATGCAACCGAAGCTGGAGCATTGTTGTTAGATGGTTTAGGTGATGGTATCTGCCTGGGAATGACTTTAGAAAGCTACAAGCTGCAGGCTACAAGCTACAAGCAGGTAAGTGGAAGAAATTATTTGCAATCACAAACCGTTGAGCAATTCATTAACAACACTGCTTTTAGTATCCTCCAGGCAACCAGGACAAGAATTTCAAAAACAGAATACATCAGTTGTCCAAGCTGCGGAAGAACTTTGTTTGATCTGCAGGAAACCACAGCTAAGATCCGTGCAGTAACCAACCATTTAAAAGGTGTTAAGATCGCCATTATGGGTTGTATTGTAAATGGTCCCGGGGAGATGGCCGATGCTGATTTTGGTTATGTAGGAAGCGGTCCCGGAAAGATTACCCTGTACAAAGGCAAGGAAATCGTCAAGCGAAATGTTCCCAGTGAAATTGCTGTGGAAGAACTAATCAACCTTTTAAAGGAAAACAACGTCTGGATAGAACAACAAGTATTAACCCATTAAACTAACACAATGAAACGTCCATGATAAAATTTTCATGAACCTTTAATCAAAATGAAAATTTTATCATGGTAAGTTCCATCTCGCCAAAAACAATTAAAAAATAATCAGATGAAAAAATTATTGCTTTTTATCTCCTGCGCCGTACTCACTGCATTTTGTCTTACGGGTTGTCTCGATTCTAATGAAGATGTAACGATCAATGCCAATGGCTCCGGCGTTTTTAAAAATACCATCGATATGAGCGGTTTGTTTGACATGCTTCAAATGGTAGCAATGATGGATACTTCCGCCAATAGCCAGATCAAAGATTTTAGCGATAAAAATATTGACAGTAGCTTTTCATTGGGCGCATTAACAGATACTTCTGCTTCGCTTACTGCAGAAGAAAAAGCATTATTTAAAGATGCTACTGTGCATCTTGTGGTAAATCAGAACGATAAAGTATTTAAGACAACAATGACGTATCCTTTTAAAAAAGTTGAGGATGTTCAAAAAATAATGGAGTTGCAGCAAAATGGTAAAGGATTCAATCCAATGGGTAAGATGAAGGGTAATCCTGCTCTGGCAGAGATGGGAGATAAGGGCATGCCTTCAACCGGAGAGATCACCAGCACAACTTTTAAAAACGGTTTGATCGAAAGAAAAATAGATTCCGCAAAATTAAACGACCTGAAAAGTGATGAAGGTTTTAGTCAAATGCAAAATGCGGAAGCCATGCTGAAGCAAATTACATTTAACACAACCATTCATCTGCCTAAAGTGGCAAAGAAGGCTTCCGGCTCCAAGCTTACCTTGTCTGATGACAAAAAAACTGTGCGTATTAAATATACGTTGCTGGACATGATGAAAACTCCGAAGGCATTGGAGTTTAAAATAGAATATTAAAGGATCTGTTCGAAATTTTTAGAGCTGGCTTTGACCAGCTCTTTTTTTATACATGACTATGTGCATTTATTATTTGTGCTCTCTTTCTGTTAAACCACCTGCTTAACGAACAGAGTTGTTGAGGGAGTATGTTGGTGTCTTTCTTCTTTCCACAAAAGGCGAATACTTATTAGATGAGAAAAAATAACCAGCGGTACAACTATGCCTGGCAACCAAACAAACGGAAAGTAAAATACAGCAACTGTGGGTTGATCAAATGCAAATTGTTGAAAGGGCAGAGGAGCTGATAATATGGCATTGCTAACTGTAAACAATAAAATGAGCAGGCAAATAACATTCCAGGCGAATATTGCTTTCGTACCTAATTTTCTTTTTCTGAAGCCAAAGTAATAAACCAATGATGCGGTAATGCCCGATAGTAAATCAAAATTTCTTCCTTCGAAGGTCATAAGCTGGGGCACGGCTTTATTCAGGAATAGCCAGAACAAAACAATTTCTATGGGTATCCGTACCGTGTGTAAAAGAGTAAGTGTTTTTATGTCAAATCCGTCAATAAAAGCCTTTCCCTTTGGGGTAGAGAAAATCGTAATAATTCCAGCAAAGGGCAAGGCAATTAATAAAAGAAAACGTGGCGGTAATGTATTGGTTATAGTAAAAAATCCTGTGAGTGCAATAGCGGATTGAATGATCAACCATACCATAATGACTGGTAAGAGTCTTCTGTTTTTATTAGAAGCCCGATAGAAAAGAAAAATGGTTAAAACCGTAGTTAGTATAAAAACTACAGGAATATAAATTGGCAGATGAAGCATAAAAAAGTTTTACACCACAAAAGAAAAAAGAGAGAATAAAATTTCTCTTGTCATTTGGCAAGAATTGAACTGATCCAGCTTTTTAGGAAATTATTTCTTCATTATCTCCTTGCGGATACGACTCAAGGAAGTATCGGTAATGCCGAGATAAGAGGCGATGTGCTTTAATGGCGCCTGCTGAAATATTTCAGGATTGGACTGTAATAAAGAAGCGTAACGTTCTTCTGCTGTTTCGGTGATCATTGAAAGCATTCGTGTTTTCAGGGATGCAAATCCTTTTACCAAAATTGATCTTCCAAAGTCTCTGAACTCTGGTATGGAGTGAAAGAGCCCATTTAACTGTTCATAGGTAATAAACCA
>JAGIAB010000121.1:0-5684 GCA_017745135.1 Flavisolibacter sp. | reverse complement strand
GTCAGCGCCTGGATACTTTCCCTGGAGATAGTGCGATTGAAAAAAGAAGCTACTTCAAAAACAGGATAAGCATTCGAATGAAAACCAGTAGTTATTTCGTTGCCATCAGGGTCAACTGAGTAAGCCCTCATAAATCCTTTTTCAAGCACCAGGTATTCATTACTCATCTGTCCTTCTTTTAAAAAATAATCTCCTCTGGTGATTTCCTTTGCTTCAAAATGCTCAGCAATCTCTTTTGCTTTAATGGCATTTACTTTTCCACTGCTCTCAAAAAAATGTTGAAGGTATTTTTTCTCATTATGCATTGCCATGAAATTACCTGTCAAATGTACTCAAACGCCTCTCTTTGGCGGCCTACACGAAAAGCTGTATTTTTTCAGCATGAAATACCTGATTGGATTCATTCTTTTGGCCGGAATTATAGCTTGTAATGATACCAATACCAATACAACTTCTTCTACGTCTTCATCACCCAACCAAAGACTAAGGATATTACCCAGGGATTCTGCCATCATCAGTGGCGAAATGGCAAATCCTTACGTTGCGGTTGATGTGTCTCCAATGGATATGGCATGGCTTCCCGTTGATTATCCAAAGCTCACGGTTAAAAAATCTTTGCCTGTGGCAAGGGTGATTTACAGCAGACCTCATAAGCAAAATCGGAAAATTTTTGGAAACCTTGTTAAATACGGTGAGCGGTGGAGGTTAGGAGCTAATGAAGCAACAGAAATAGAATTGTTCAGGCCTATAACTATACAAGAGAAAACAGTTCCTAAAGGGAGGTACATTTTATATTGTATTCCTGAAGTTGATCACTGGACAATTGTTTTCAACAGCAATTTATTTAGTTGGGGATTGAATCTCGATCCGTCAAAAGATTTGTATCGCTTCACTATACCGGCTCAAATCAAAAATCAGTCGGTGGAATATTTTACAATGATGTTTCAACCCACTGAAACAGGTGCAGACCTTTTTATGACCTGGGATAATGTGGAAGCCCGGTTGCCTATTCAATATAAATAACAATAATGTGCGGCATTGCAGGTATTATAAGCAAAGACTCTCAACTTGTATACAAAGAAAGAATTTTGCAGGCAACCAATTGCTTGCATCACCGCGGCCCTGAAGCTGAAGGTGTTTGGATCAATAACGAAAGAACAATCGCATTCGGTCATTTGCGACTAAGCATTATTGACCTCGGCAAGGAAGCTGCGCAACCAATGCAATATTTAGACAGGTACTGCATCATTCATAATGGCGAGTTGTACAATTATATCGAAATCAGGGAACAGCTTTTAAGAAAAGGATATCAATTTCGTTCATACTCCGATACCGAAGTTATTGTTGCTGCTTATGACGTATGGGGAACGGCTTGTCTTCAACATTTTGATGGGATGTTTGCTTTTGCCATCTGGGATGAAAAAGAAAAAAAAATGTTTGCGGCGAGAGACCGTTTTGGCGAAAAACCTTTTTTCTTTTTTTATGATGAAAAACAATTGGTGTTTGCATCAGAAATGAAATCATTATGGAGCATGGGCGTGAGCAAGGAAGTAAACCCTGCCATGCTTTATAATTTTCTCACGATCGGCTATACCTCAAATCCTTCCGACCCACAGGAAACTTTTTTTCGAAACGTTCATAAGTTGCCCGCCGCTTCCTTTTTGGTTTATTCTCTTACTGATCATCAACTTCAAATCGAAAAATACTGGCAGGTTTTCCCGGAAGTAAAGGCAATTAGCGAACAAGAGGCCATTGAACAATTCCAAAGTTTATTTTCCGCGTCAATAAAAAGAAGACTAAGAAGTGATGTCAGTATTGGAACAAGTTTAAGTGGCGGATTGGATAGTTCATCCATAGTTGCTTTTTGCGATCAGCAAGTATCGGATCACTACTCTCATAAATGCTTTACTGCTTCATTTGATGGATTTGAAAAAGATGAATTAAAATATGCACAAGTGATCGCAAATAAATTTGGATTGGAGCAGTATGTAATTAGCATCAACGCAACTGATACTGTAAAGTTAATGGATGAAGTCATGCATCACCAGGAAGAACCGATCACTTCTGCAAGTTCGCTGGCTCAGTACAAAGTTTTTCAATTGGCCAAACAAAAAGGTGTTACCGTTTTATTGGATGGACAAGGTGCAGATGAGGTGCTCGCAGGCTATCATAAATATTATAAATGGTATTGGCGGGAGTTGTATCGAAATAAAGAATTAAAGAAGAGCGGAGAATTAAGACAGGCAAAGCATGTAGGGGTTGCTGAAACTTTCGGAATCAAAAATAAAATAGCTGCACTGTTTCCTGAATTTGCTGCAGGGATTTTGCAAACCCGTAAATCCAAAAAAGCGTTTAGCCATCCAAACCTTGACAGAGAATTTGCATTTTCAAACAAACAAGAATTTTACTACGCCACTCCGTCAAACTTTGACTTAAATGGTGCACTTTATTACAACACATTTGTCAATGGCCTAGAAGAGCTTTTGAGATTTGCGGATAGAAATAGCATGGCGCATGCTATTGAAGTGCGGCTTCCTTTCCTTGACCATTCGCTGGTGGAGTTTTTGTTTTCACTTCCTCCCGAATTTAAAATTCATAATGGCTGGACAAAATGGTTATTACGGAAATCAGTTGAAAGCAGGTTGCCTGAAGAAATTGTTTGGAGAAAAGATAAGATCGGGTTTGAGCCACCACAGAAAATGTGGATGGATAATAAAATTGTACAGGATGCTATTAACAGCAGCAAACAAAAATTAGTGGAGCAAAAAATTTTGAGCCCTTCGGTATTGAATAAGAAAATAAAGCCGCATAGTGCATATGCGGCTGATAGTTGGGATTGGAAGTACTGGTCGGCTTCTTATTTATTTCATTAAGCCTTGTTGAATTTCTTGTCCACTTTTATCCCACCGAAACTGTCGGCAGTAATGTTGATCCAGTGTTTTTCATCTTCCAAAACGATATGATAAAAAGTTCCTCCTTCTGAAGATTCTTCTGTAACCCCAAATATTTTTTTATCGGCGAATTTGGTTTTCACTTTTGAAAAAATAAGCAGGGGCAGATTTTGCTCGTAATAATAACGCAGGGTCTTAAGAATATTACCTTCCTTGTCGTACGTTACTTTAGCAAGAATTTCATTCTGTTTGAACTTCACTTCAAATGACTGTTCATTTTCTGTCCAGGCCACTTCTTTAACATTTGGGAATGTTTTATTAAAAGCGTCTAAAACTCTTTGGCTGGGATCGTCGGCCATCGCCGTAAAACTGGATGCAAAAACAATCGCTGCTAACAAAATCTTTTTCATGGTTGTGGTTTTTATGTTTCGTAATAAATTTTCGATCATTAATATGACGAAGCTATTCGTGTTTTGTTACAGGTTCAATTGGAAATCCACTATTGGTGTTAATGAAAGCAAAACTTATTAATACAATAGGTTTAAGAACAATAAATGGAAACACACTGGAAGAATTTGATGATGAACGGATGAAAATTGATTTGAACTCCTATGCCAATTTCATCGCTTTGAAACTAAGCAGATGTTAATCTGTAAAAGCGGTATGGAGGTGAATCGTCAATCGTGAATTGTGAATGGAAGAACCATTGAATTTGTGTTCAATGTCAATATGGAGAAGGTTGTATTCGATAGTCATGATGATTCGCCGTGTAAGAACGGTTGTAACAAATCGGAAAAGTCTCTGTCTATTCAACAATTGTTAAGTAATAAGAGTTGCAACAGCCGGCTTCGGATTAAGAACGTTTGATTACGAAACTGAGCTCTTTCATTCACGATTGACGATTGACGATTCGCGTTCGAGTTTTCATCATCTTTGTGGCCTAAAAAAAATGAGTATGAAGATTGGAACAAAATTCATTCATGCCGGAGTAGAGCCCGATCCATCAACAGGAGCGATCATGACGCCGATTTATCAAACCTCAACCTTTGTACAGGAAGCTCCTGCAAAACATAAAGGATATGAATACGCAAGAAGCCAGAACCCTACAAGAACGGCATTGGAAGCAGCTTTTGCCGCTATTGAAAATGGAAAGTACGGTTTAGCATTCAGCAGTGGTGTAGCCGCAACAGATGCCGTTATTAAATTATTGCAACCGGGTGATGAGGTGATTGCGGCGGCAGATATGTATGGAGGCACTTACAGGTTATTTACAAAGGTGTTTTCACGGTTCGGAATAAATTTCCATTATGTCAACATGCAGGATGCTGATAACATCAGGCAATACATTAATGATAAAACAAAACTCATCTGGACAGAAACGCCAACCAATCCTTTAATGAACATTACAGACATTGCTGCGCTTTCTGCCATCGCTAAAGAGCATAAGCTTTTGCTATGTGTGGACAATACATTCGCTACACCTTATTTGCAAAACCCTTTGGATTTAGGTGCCGATATTGTAATGCATTCTGTAACCAAGTACCTGGGGGGGCATAGCGATGTTATTCAGGGTTGTTTGATGATGAATGATGATCAATTGAAAGAGCAATTGTATTTCATTCAAAAATCCTGCGGTGCCGTGCCCGGACCAATGGATTGTTTTTTGGTGCTCCGGGGAATTAAAACCTTGCATGTTCGCATGCAAAGGCATTGTGAGAATGGAGAGAAGATCGCCCGGTTTTTACGCAAGCATCCAAAAGTTGAAAAAGTATATTGGTGTGGATTTGAAGACCATCCCGGTTATGAAATTGCTAAAAAACAAATGCGTGGATTTGGTGGTATGATGAGTTTTACACTAAAGAATGATAGTGTGGATGAGGCGAAGCGGGTTTTATCTTCAACCAAATTGTTTGCATTGGCAGAAAGCCTGGGCGGAGTAGAGTCTTTGATCAATCATCCCGCAACCATGACGCATGCTTCTATTCCGAGAGAAGAAAGAATTAAGAATGGGTTAACCGATTCATTGATCCGCCTGAGTGTAGGTATTGAGGATGTTGAAGATTTGATTGATGATTTGAACCAGGCGATAGGTTAATGGAAGGGAAGAAACTTAAGGAATTCTTAAATAGGAAGGTTGATGAGTATAATCAACCTTCTTTTATTGAATACGATCCCATTTGTATTCCTCACTCGTTTACCAAAAAGGAGGACATTGAGATTGCAGGATTTTTTGCTTCCATTTTTGCCTGGGGCAATCGTACCATTATCATTAATAAATCAAAGGAGCTGATGAAATTAATGGATAATGCACCGCATGATTTTATTATTCATCATAGCGAAAAAGACCTGAAGCAATTACTGGAGTTTAAGCACCGCACCTTTAATGTTACCGACCTTTTGTATTTCATTTTGTTTTTAAAACATCACTACCAGAATTCGAAAACACTGGAAACGGCATTTTCAAAGTGGATGGATAAAGGCGATGAAACAATTGAAAAGGCGTTGATCGGCTTCCATGATTATTTTTTCTCTTTAGAGGATGCTCCGGTGCGGACGAGAAAACATATTGCTACTCCAAAACGAAATTCTACCTGCAAACGATTAAACATGTTTTTACGCTGGATGGTCAGAAAGGATAATTATGGTGTTGATTTTGGAATATGGAATGCTATTTCTCCTTCTCAACTCATTTGCCCTATTGATGTTCATGTGGCAAGAGTAGCTAAACGATTTAACCTCATCCAGAGAAAGCAGATCGATTGGCAAACAGCATTGGAATTAACTTCTCATCTG
>JAGIAB010000120.1:5779-8441 GCA_017745135.1 Flavisolibacter sp. | reverse complement strand
TAAAATGTATTTTTATTGGAATCAGAACGCTTTTTAATAGGCGAATAAGTAACACCACCGTAATTTAAAAATCTTAAGCGCTACAAGTCAATAATTTACATATGTGGCAATATCTTTGCGACCATCCCATTATCTGATTTCCTCGAAAAGCTTGCCTCTGCCTCGTGATCATCCAATTACTTTAAATCGAAAGTTACGAGCCTATAGAACACCTTTAATTGCCCCGTTGCTTATTGCTTACGGGGCTTTTTAAATTCCGTAAATAAAAAAAATCCCGCCTTTGTGGCGGGACTGCATTTATGGGGCTAATTATGCTCCCTGTAATTCTTTAATTTTTTCCCGAATCTTTACTTCCAGTTCATCTGCCAGGGCAGTGTTATCTTGCAACAACGTTTTTACCTGCTCACGGCCTTGTCCCAGTTTATCGCCATTGTAGCTGAACCAGCTTCCGCTTTTTTGAACAATTCCCATTTCAACACCCATGTCCAGGATTTCGCCAATTTTAGAGATGCCTTCTCCAAATACGATATCAAATTCTGCATTGCGGAAAGGAGGAGCCACCTTATTCTTTACCACTTTTACTTTTACACGGTTACCAATGGCTTCGTCACCATCTTTAATTTGGCTCATACGGCGAATGTCCAAACGCACAGAAGCATAGAACTTCAAAGCATTACCACCTGTGGTGGTTTCAGGGTTGCCGAACATCACACCAATTTTTTCACGAAGCTGGTTAATGAAAATGCAAATGGTATTTGTTTTTGAAATAGTAGCGGTAAGCTTACGCAGGGCCTGGGACATCAAACGAGCCTGCAAGCCCATTTTGCTGTCACCCATTTCACCTTCCAGTTCGCCTTTAGGCACCAATGCAGCAACAGAGTCAATCACCACTACATCTAATGCGCCGGAAAGAATTAAGCGGTCAGCAATTTCCAAAGCCTGCTCGCCATAATCAGGTTGGGAGATCAGTAAATTATCAATATCCACACCCAGTTTTTGGGCATAGGAAGAATCAAATGCATGCTCGGCATCGATGATAGCACACATGCCGCCTTTTTTTTGAGCTTCTGCAATAACATGCGTGGCAATGGTTGTTTTACCAGAGCTTTCAGGACCGTAAATTTCTACCACACGGCCTCTTGGTAAGCCGCCAATTCCTAATGCAGTATCAAGACCAATTGAGCCAGTAGAAACCACTTCCTGTGGCTCCTGGGAGCGTTCATTCATCATCATTACACTACCCTTACCAAAGTCTTTGTCGATCTTGTCCATGGTAAGTTTTAATGCTTTTAATTTTTCAGCGTTTGACATATTTGTTGGTTGAATAGTTAGTAGAACGATGACTCTAAATTAGTCTTATCCGAGCATCTATTCTTAAAATTTTATTTGCATGCGAAGCTAATCTTTTTAGCAAAAAAACCCCAAGAAATTTTGCCGGAAAAGAGATAAAAAACGTTAAAGAAACTGCTGCTTTTTTAAACCGGTTGTGTCCTGCTTTTTGCAGAATTTATTCATAATGTTGCCACTAAATCAAGGCTATATTTGTTGTATAAAATGGCTCCAATGAGAAAGACTTTTTTATTTGTATTGATTGTTTTATCCTTGTCGTCGAGGGCTCAGGACAAAGAAAAAACACCAGCAGCCAAAGGAGTGGTATATGGACAGGTTTCAGAAGAAAAATCTGCTATTACTGTAGATGATCTGACAGGCAAACTTGTTGATAATACATTTCACGGGCAGATAAAAGGAAAGGTGGTTGAAGTGTGCAGGGCTGAAGGTTGTTGGATACGATTAAAAAAAGCAGATGGAACTGCCATGATGGTTCGTGCAAAAGACCATGCTTTTTTAATGCCTGAAAATATTGTTGGGAAAATGGTATTGGTTGAAGGAAGTGCCACCGTAAAAGAAACTTCTGAGGAAATGCGTAAACACTATGCGGAAGATGCGGGCAAATCAAAAGAAGAAATTGCAAAAATAAGAGGTCCTGAAAAGAGTGTTGAGTTTGCTGCAAAAGGTGTGAAAGTGCTGTAGTAAAAGCCTTACTATCTTTACACAAGCTGGTCTTTATGGCATAGGATTTTTACCGATACTTCAATGCGTAAACTGTTTTTTCTTTTATTGATTTTTTACACGGCATGCACTCTTCCTGAAAAGAAGAAAGAGAACCAGCTTTCAAAAAAACCGGATACAACTATTATTGAAACCAACAATTATGCTGCTGCTACAAAAGACACCGTTACTTCCGTTGCTTTGCCAGCTATACGAAAGATAAAATCGCCTGCAGGCATTTATCAAACCATTTTACCTTCTGAAAACAAGGTAGAGCAAACCATTGAATTTAATAGCGACCTCACATACCAGTTACAGGAAAAATATTTTACAGAGAAGAAAGATAGCGTGGTCATTACAGAAGGAACCTGGACACCTTCAGATGGTTTTATCTGGCTTTATAAGGACCAGGTTGTAAGAGGCCGGTACAAATGGAAGGGTGATACACTTCAATATTTCAGCCCCGTGGTAAAGAAAGGTTTTTCCATGAACCATTTACAGGATGCAGAGCGCAATGCAGCATGGCGCAATAAAGGAAAGCAGGGGATCATTGTATTTGGTTTAGGTAATGAACCCTTCTGGAACGTTGAGCTTAATAATAAGGATTCGCTAT
>JAGIAB010000120.1:0-5769 GCA_017745135.1 Flavisolibacter sp. | reverse complement strand
ATCGTTCTTACTTTCAGAATGGGAGCATCCGCTGCGAATGAAAATTGATTCTTCTTTTAACAATAATGACAGCATTGCTTATACGGCTCACCGCGATTCTGTGCAAATACGTGTTACCATCTTTCCCCATTTTTGCAGCGATGGCATGAGCGACTTTATTTATCGCAATAAAGTGAAAGTACAATACAACCAACAGGTGTATACTGGTTGCGGCATTGTATACAAGTGATGACGTTTAATCTCTCTCCGTCATTGCCTCTTTACGTTCCTGCTCCAGTTCTATTTCTTCTTCAACGTTGGTTGTACTTTTTTCATCTCCCCTTGAAGTTTCTTTAAATGCACTGGAACGTTGTCTTTCCTGTTCTTTACCCTGGTGATCGGTTGGTTGCTGGTCTTTTTTATTTTGATCTCTGTCCCGATTCATACATTTCTTTTTTTACTCTATAGAAAAATCAGCGCCAAACTCAATTCATAAACGTTTTTTAACGTGGCAACCATTGCAAGCAGCTTCTACGTTTACATATTCCTCTTATCTTTCAACCATAAAACAACAATACCCCACTGTTATGAAAAAAGTTTTAGTACCAGCACTTTTCCTGGCTACGCTTGTTATTTTTCAATTTTGTTCTTCTTCCAAAAAAGCTCAAAAGGCACCTAAGATCACTTATTCAAACAAAGTTCAGTCAGTTATTGCAGGCAGTTGCGCTCCCTGTCACGTAGGAAATGCAAGGTCTGGCCACCTGGATTCGTATGACTCTGCAAGAGTACATATCGACGAGATTGTAAGGCGCATTCAACTCAATCCAACAGACAAAGGCTATATGCCGTCAAAGCGTCAAAAACTCCCTGATTCAACCATACAGTTTTTTATTGCCTGGAAAAACGCAGGCACACCACAATAAATATTTGTTTCAGTTAATGTTTAAGGATGGTAGAATTGACTCCTGATTCTACCATCTTTCTTTTTATCTTGCCCCGAGATGAAACTTCTTAGTCCCACTATTTCGAGGCTTGCTCGTCTTCGTATTTGGTCCATTGAACAGTGGTTGAATGATCCGGTAAGTACACAATTTACAGTTTGGCAGGACCTGATTGCTGCAGGCCAGTACACGGAGTTTGGGAGGAGTTTTCATTTTTCCGAAATACAGTCGCTACAGGATTATAAGGACAGAGTATCCATTCAAGACTACGATTCTCTGAAGGTTTATATTGAACGAATGATGCGGGGAGAAGAAAATGTTTTATGGAATACTCCTATTAACTGGTTTGCCAAAAGCAGCGGTACTACTTCAGATAAAAGCAAATTTATTCCCGTCAGTGATGAAAGTTTGAAAGACAATCATTACAAAGCTTCAAAGGATGTGCTCGCATTTTATTATGTGTCGCATCCTGAAAGTGATTTGTTAACCGGCAAGGGATTGGTTATAGGAGGAAGTCACCAGATTAATAGTGTTAATGATGAAGTTCATTATGGAGATTTGAGTGCAGTGGTATTGCAGAACTCTCCTTTTTGGAGCAATTGGATCCGAACACCCGATCTTTCCATTGCATTAATGGACGAATGGGAAAGTAAGATTGAAAAATTAGCACAGGCAACCATTCATGAAAATGTTACCTCAATGGCCGGGGTGCCTACCTGGCTCATTGTATTGCTAAGAAGAATTTTGGAGATCACAGGCAAGGCAACCATTAAAGAAGTTTGGCCAAGTCTTGAATTGTATATGCATGGTGGTGTTTCCTTTGTTCCATATAAAGAGCAGTTTGAAAAATTGATTGGGAAGCCCATCAATTATCTTGAAATGTATAATGCCTCTGAAGGATTTTTTGCAGCACAGGATGATATTAATAAAGAGGGAATGTTGTTGATGTGTGATCATGGAATTTTTTTCGAATTCATGCCGGTAAGTGAATACGAAAATGAGAAACCGAAAACTATTCAACTGAACGAAGTGGAGATCGGGAAAAATTATGCACCGGTGATTACTACTAACGGTGGCTTGTGGAGATATCTTTTGGGAGATACGATCCAGTTCACTTCTCTTAGCCCCTTCCGCATTAAAGTTTCAGGAAGGTTGAAACACTATATCAATGCTTTTGGCGAAGAAGTAATTGTTGATAATACGGATAAAGCTGTTGCTGCTGCGAGTAAGAAAACAAATGTAATTGTAAATGATTACACTGCAGCACCGGTTTATTTTTCAGAAGACGGTAATGGTGCACATGAATGGCTGATCGAATTTGAAAAAGACCCCCAGGATTTACAGCAATTCGTTTATGAATTAGATACTGCATTACAAACCATCAACAGCGATTACGAAGCAAAACGGCACAAGAATATTGCTTTGAGCATGCCTGTAGTAAAAGCTGTTCCCAAAAACACTTTTAGTAATTGGTTGAACAGTAAAGGAAAATTAGGTGGTCAGCATAAAGTGCCACGGTTAAGCAACGACCGGAAATTTATCGAAGAAATTTCCGCTTTTATTTCATAAGCTTACTATTGGCAAATTCATTTTATTTGCACCGTAATCAAACCAACTCATTAGCATGAAACTTTTAGAAAACAAAGTAGCTGTTATTACAGGAGCAGCAAGGGGCATTGGCGAAGGAATAGCATTGAAGTTTGCAGAGCATGGAGCACATATTGCTTTTACCTATGTAAGTGAAAGCAGTGCAGAAAAAGCAAAGGCGCTGGAGGAAAAATTAATAGCATCAGGTGTTAAAGCAAAAGGGTACAGAAGTAATGCAGCTAATTTTAGCGAATGCGAAAGTTTCATTAACGAGGTAGTAAAAGAATTTGGAACAGTAGATGTTTGTGTGAACAACGCAGGTATTTCAAAAGACAATCTTTTATTACGCATGAACCCTGAGCAATGGGAAGATGTCATCAAAGTGAATTTGAATAGTGTATTTTATATGACCAAGCAGGTCATTCGTCCTATGATGAAAGCAAAAAGCGGCAGCATCATTAACATGAGCTCGGTAATTGGATTGATGGGTAATGCAGGGCAGGGAAGCTATGCAGCATCAAAAGCAGGCGTCATTGGATTTACAAAATCTGTTGCAAAAGAACTGGGCAGCCGCAATGTTCGCTGCAATGCCATTGCTCCCGGTTTTGTAGAAACCGATATGACAAGTTATTTGAAAGAAGGAGAGCAAGCCGATAAGTACAAGGCAGGAATTCCTTTGGGCAAATTTGGAACAACAGAAGACATTGCAAACGTTACCTTATTTCTCGCATCTGAATTAAGCAGCTATGTAACCGGCCAGGTGATTAGTGTTGATGGCGGTTTGTATATGTAATGCACTTTATCAATTAATAAAAAAGCACTCGCAAGAGTGCTTTTGTTTTTTATCAGTTGAAAGAATGTTTAGTTCATGGTCCGTATCCTCATTTGGCCATTGGGGCTATTCCTTCTCATTTCTTCCATTATCTTGTCTCTTTCTTTATCAAATTCTGCTGCCGTAATCTTTTTACCATCTTTTGGTTCCTTAATTTTTGAAACGCTTACTTTAGGCGATACTTCTACTGCCCTGAATACCGTACGGCCATTATTCTCATCGAGTTCCAAAATCAAACCTGGTAATTGACCCTGGTAAGTTGCTGGACCAACTGCAATAGGTATATCGGTAGTAAACCATGCCACGATAGAAACAGTATCCGGAACCTGTTCACGTTTCATTTCACCATTCTCCATCGTCATCTGCATTCGGCTGCCTATTCTTTGGGTAGTTGCTTTAAAAACTTTGTAATTCAAAATTGTTTTCGACTCCCCACTAAACTTCCAGTCAATTTTGCCAATGCTATCCGTAACCACATAATTCCTGTCGGCAATTTCTCTTTGTTCTACACGGGTACCTTTATCAAGATTGCAATAAGTAATATCATTACTGCCACCGGCTAAACGGATGACCATCGCTCCTCCATTGGCAGTAAACGTATTAGGATCGCCTTCGCTATTGGCATCCGGTAAATATTGCCAAAGCGACTGATTATTGCCAAATAGCAATTCATATTGATCGGTTCTTGCCTTTGGGAGCTGTGCAGCAATTTCCGGGTTGTCTCCAAAGATTCTTGTGGGTAACTGGAGAGTGCGTTCGTAAACTACACGCCCTTCTTTCATTTGCGAATAGCCCAACAATGAGCATAAAACAGCAAGAAGTAAAACTATTCTTTTCATTTCAGAAGCGTTTTACCAAAGAAACGAAAAATTTCGTAGTCACCGTTAAGGCAGGTTACAAACTAGGTTAATAATGGTTAAATCAGGTACAAGCGGTAAGTAAAAAGTTATTTTTGTTAGAATGCATAATCGGACAACGATAAAGCTACTTCCGGTGCTGATGATTCTCTCGATCGCGGCCATTGCTGCCTACCAGTTTTATTGGTTAAAGCAAGCTTATGAAAGAGAGGAAAGAACGCTGGAAATGCGTACCAATTTCACATTTCGTGAGGCGGTGCGTTCTGTTCAAATATCAAAACTAAAGCTCGATCGCTTGAATGACACTACGCGAACTTCTGCCTTACCCCATCATCGAAGGGATGCGGAAGCAGAGAGCATAACTCCCCAACAAAAGATTGAAGGAATGGTGGATGTGGTAATGAATAAAGTCAGAGATAGCTCCGGTAAAACCTTCAGTTATGATTCTTTGTTTAAGAATTTCCCGGGCAGGAGGGATCGAAGGGACAGGATGTTGCAGTTTCTTTTCGACATTGATTCACTACAAGATTCCATTAGAATAGCCGAATTGGACAGTGCTTATCAAAAACATCTGGATGATCAAAATCTCGACGTTGGTTTTAGAATTGACAGGGTGGAAACAAGAGAAACAAAACAACCGGTTTTTAACGAAGTAACCCTGGGCTTTCGCAATCCTGTTACATACAGGTTGTTGATTCACAATAAAAACGCTTTTATCTTTAAACGCATCTCCATTCCAATACTATTCTCTGTTTTTCTTGTAGCTTTTACTGCTCTTTCTTTCACGCTTTTATATCGTAACCTGTTGCGGCAAAACAGGCTGGCCCATATTAAGAATGAATTTATCAGCAATATTACCCACGAGTTGAAAACACCTATTGCAACCGTGAGTGTGGCCATCGAAGCTTTGCGCAATTTCAACGCAAGTCTTGATAGGGAACGCACGAAAGAATATCTCGACATTTCTTCAAACGAGTTGCAGCGTCTTTCACTTCTCGTTGATAAGGTCTTAAAACTTTCCATGTTCGAGAAGAAAGAAATTGATTTACAGTACGAAGTTCTCGACATGAAGGACCTGGTAGAGGAGGTCACTTCTTCCCTGCGTCTTCAATTTGAGAAACATCATGCCCAGGTCAATGTAAGTTCTGAGGGAGATACTGTTCTTGAAGGTGACAGGCTTCATCTGGTTAGCGTTGTCTTCAATCTATTGGACAATGCGCTAAAGTACAGCAGCGATGCTCCTAAAATTGATGTGAAAATGAAGGGGAATGATAGCACCGTTGACCTTATCATACAAGATTCGGGCATCGGGATTCCGGACGAATACAAAGCAAGGATCTTCGAAAAATTCTTTAGGGTGCCTACTGGTGATTTGCATAATGCAAAAGGGTATGGTTTGGGGTTAAGTTATGTTGCTCAAGTAGTCAATAAGCACAATGGAAAAATCCACGTGGAGTCCATTCGGGGTGATGGCAGTAAGTTCGTCATCAGTTTACCGAAACATAAATCCTGAAGCCGGACGTTTCCATATTATTTTTGTTTTATGAAAAAGACAAAGGTTCTTTACTGTCTC
>JAGIAB010000011.1:11182-23712 GCA_017745135.1 Flavisolibacter sp. | reverse complement strand
GTATTAAATTTTTTTGCGTTCAACTTACTCTTCTTTGCATTGTACCTGAATTTTGTTCACAAGGATAATTCGCATGCTTTACCAGCTGCTAAAAGCGCTGTAACTGCCACTTCTAACGGCACTGTGTTGGTAAGTAATCCTGAACAATATTTAAACACGTCGCACAAAGAAGAGTCCCAAACACCCCAATTACAAAACTGATTCTAAATAGATTTAAAAAGTTCGCACTAACCCGTTTCCTTTCTAACCAATCTTAAAGGGCCCCGCAAGCAGCGGGGCTTGTTATTTTTTACAATGAGTGATGAGTAATTAGTAATGAGCGGGTCACTCAAAGATGAAAACTCCAACAAGCCTGAAAGACTTTGCCGGCAGTACGAACTCATTACTCATTACTGATTATTGATTACTCATTTTCCTACCTTCGCCACCATGGATAAACGCTTGTTTTTACTGGACGCGTATGCTCTAATTTTCAGAGCGTATTATGCTCTCATTCGCAATCCAAGAATTACTTCAAAAGGAAAAAACACCAATGCGCAATTTGGTTTTACCAATACCATTATTGAGCTCATCAAAAATCAAAAGCCTACACACATGGCGGTATGCTTTGATACTGCAGAACCAACCGAACGTCACACGGATTTTGCAGAATATAAAGCACAACGACAGGAAGCTCCTGAAGATTTAACTGCCGCCATTCCGGATATCAAAAGAATTATCAGTGGATTAAATATTCCCATTATTGAAAGCCATGGTTACGAGGCCGATGATGTAATTGGAACATTGGCCAAACAGGCAGAAAAAGCCGGCTATGAAGTGTACATGGTTACTCCTGATAAAGATTATGGGCAATTGGTGAGTGATAAAATCAAAATTTACAAACCCGGCTACCAGGGTGGTGAAGTGGAAATCATGGGACCAAGAGAGGTTTGTGATAAATGGTGCATTGAATCTGTTGACCAGGTGATTGATATTTTGGGTTTGATGGGCGATGCAGTGGATAATATTCCGGGTATTGCCGGCGTAGGACAAAAAACCGCCTGCAAACTTTTGACTGAATACAAAACATTGGAAAACGTTTTAGCCAATGCAGAAAATATCAAAGGAGCATTGGGAGAAAAAGTAAGGAAGGGAAAAGAAGATGCCCTACTTTCAAAAAAACTGGCAACGATCATTACTTCAGTTCCTGTTGAATTTCACGAAGAGAATTTTTTACTGAAAGACTGGAACAAAGAAGCGCTGAAAGAAGTTTTTAACGAACTGGAGTTTAAAACCATTGGCAAACGATTATTGGGAGACGAATTTGAAGGTGGTGCTACGGGGAAGAAAGCAGCGGCGGGAGTACAGGCTGACTTGTTTGGTAGTGCAATTGAAACGGAAGAAGAGCCGGAAGTTGTTTCTGTAGTTCAACCTGGAAAAAATATCAGCAACACACCTCATGAGTATGAATTAGTAGAAAGCGAAGCAGAATTCAAAGCACTTCTTGATGAACTCAGCAAACATTCAGAAATATCTTTTGATACGGAAACCACAAGTATTGATGCTAATGATGCAGACCTTGTTGGTTTAAGCTTTTGTGTAGAAAAAGCAAGAGGCTGGTATGTTCCGGTTCCACCTGATGATGTTAATGGAATCAAACAAATTCTTTCCCGCTTTTCTTCACTCTTTAATGATGAAAGCAAAACATGGATCGGCCATAATATCAAGTATGATCTGTTGATGTTGAAATGGTATGGCTTTGAGATCAAAGGAAAATTATTTGATACCCTGCTTGCTCACTTTTTAATTGACCCCGATGGAAAGGGAAATATGGACTGGCTTAGCGCAAAGTACCTGAACTATGAACCCATTCACATTGAAGAGTTGATTGGTAAAAAGGGAAAGAACCAGGGTAGCATGAAAGATGTGGAACTGGAAAAGATCAAAGAATATGCGGTGGAAGATGCTGATGTTACACTGCAATTCAAAGAGATTTTCATTCCAAAAATGAAAAAATGTGAAGTAGAAAAAGTATTCTTCGAGATTGAAAACCCTTTAGTGCCGGTGTTAACCGACATGGAATTTGAAGGCGTAAAAATTGACGAAGAGTTTTTGAACGAATATTCAAAAGTGCTGGAGATTGAAGCAAGAGTTCATGAAGAAAAAGTATACGAAGCTGCAGGAGTTCGTTTTAATTTGGGTTCGCCCAAACAATTGGGCGAAGTACTATTTGAAAGACTCAAACTTGATCCTAAAGCGAGAAAAACAAAAACAGGTCAATATGCAACTGATGAAAACGTTTTAAGAAAGTTAGCAGTGGTTCATCCGGTTGCTGATGATATTCTGGCTTACCGTGAATACACCAAGTTGCGCTCCACTTATGTTGATGCTCTTCCTTTATTGATCAATAAAAAAACAGGAAGGGTTCATACTACGTATGGACAAGCTGCTGTGGTTACAGGAAGATTGAATAGCAACAATCCCAATCTTCAAAACATACCCATCAAAACAGAAAGAGGAAGAGAAATAAGAAAAGCGTTTATTCCCAGAGATGAAAATCATACCCTGGTAAGCGCCGACTATTCTCAAATTGAATTGCGCATTGTCGCTGCCATCAGCGGCGATGCTGTTATGTGTGAAGCTTTTCGAAACAACAAAGACGTACACACTGCCACAGCTGCAAAAGTATATGGTGTGGAAGAGGAAGCTGTAACTAAAGAAATGCGCCGCAAAGCCAAGAGTGTAAACTTTGGAATTATCTACGGCCAGGGAGCATTTGGATTGGCAGAAAATTTAGGGATCAGCCGTACCGAAGCCAAAACCATCATCGATAATTATAAAAAAGAGTTTGCCGGTATTACCAAATACATGGACGACATGATCAATTTTGCAAGAGAACATGGTTACGTTCAAACGGTGATGGGACGCAAACGCTGGCTACGCGATATTAATTCCGGCAATTTCACTGTACGTGGCTATGCAGAGCGAAACGCTATCAACTCACCCATACAGGGCACGGCTGCCGATATGATCAAATTGGCCATGGTGAAAGTTCATCACTCCATGAAAGAAAAGGGATTTAAATCAAGAATGATTCTTCAGGTGCATGATGAATTGGTTTTTGATGCGGTGAAAGATGAGGTGGAAGATTTAAAGCCAGTGATTATTGATTGTATGCAGTCAGCAATGACGCTTCCAAACGGCATTCCTGTTATTGCAGAAGTAGGCACAGGAGAGAATTGGCTGGAAGCTCACTAAACTTTGCAGGGTTTTTGAAACAAGTATAGAATGGAACAAATTCAACCTACGATTTATTATTGTTATGATGCATATTGCGGGTGGTGCTATGGGTTCAGCCCCGTTATTTCACAAATAACAGAGGAGTACGAGGATAAGCTTGCGTTTGATGTGTTGTCTGGCGGAATGATCCTGCCGGAAGAGCCGACACATTTTGCCCCGATGGCCCGTTACATTCAAACAGCTTATAAAAGAGTGGAAGAGATTACCGGTATTAAATTCGGACAGGATTTTTTATGGCATGTGTTTCATCCTGATGAAACCGACTGGTATCCTGATTCCACCAAGCCGGCAATTGCCTTGTGCGTATTCAAGGACTATTATCCTGATCAAGCTATTTTCTTTGCAAGGGATTTGCAGTACGCTTTGAACTTTGAAGGACGAGATTTAACGGATAATGAAGCCTACCGGCATCTTTTAGATAAATGGAATATTCCTGTAGAAAGTTTTTATTCCAAACTAAAATCAGAAGAATACAGGGAGAAGGCGTATTACGAATTTGCCCTGGTAAAACAATTGCAGGTAACTGGCTTTCCGGCTGTATTAATGCAAGTGACGGATTCAAAATTTTACCTGCTATCCAGCGGTTATACAGATTATGAAACCTTAAAACGCCGGATTGATAAGGTTTTGGAAGAGCTGGCTGCCGAAGCCAAATAGCTATTGCTGTTGCGGAATACTGTGAAGCCCTATCCTGTTTCCTTCGCTATCAATAAACACACCCATGTAACCATATTCGGGAGAAATTTCCGTTTTCGGAACAACCACTTTTCCTCCTGCTGCCAGAACCTTCTCCAAAACAATTTGCAGATCAGGATTTCCATTTAAATAAATTAACGGGCCATCTGTCGCTGATGGAACATAAAATCCATCGGCATGTATCAAACATCCACCGATTCCTGTCACCGGGTCTTCAATAGGAAACATGCGCATTTTAAAATTGTCTGTTTCCATTGGAATCATGTTGATGCCGAAAATGGTCTCATAAAATTGCTGGGCTCTGTTTAAATCAGTAGTTGGAATTTCAAACCAACTGATGGCATTTTTAAAGTTCATAGCAGGTTGTTTATTATAAAAAAAATGGAACTTTTAAAAAGTTCCATTCAAAATACAACTTGTGTAGTTATTTTAAATTACCACTTATGGAAAACTAAAATCTTGGAGGACCCTGGTTGAAATTGCCGGGATTAAAGTTGCCGGGATTACCGCCAGGATTGAAATTACCGGGACCACCATCGCGATTAAAATTACCACGGCTTGGGGTTCTTGTTGCCGCTTTACCAAAATTGCGAAGGTTATAAGTAAAGGTCAACAGGAAATATTGTGTCAGCACCTGTGAACGTTGTGTGTAAATGGAGTTTCCATTTTCGGACACACTACGTGAAAAACTTACGTTTTGTTTCAGTACATCAAATGCTGTTAATTTTAATTCCCCTTTCTGATTCTTCAAAAACTTCTTTCCAACACTTAAATTCCACAACCAATACTGTTCGGTTGTCTGCTGCGATTGCAATTGGTTGTTCAGATCATTCTGGAAAAACCATCCTTTCTTAGTTAAAAGGTTTAACTGTACGCCACCAGTGTGACTAAAAAAGTTTTGAGTGCTTTTTTGAATTTTGTTGGTAATCCTGTCCGGTGATTCTGCAACGGCTGTATTATAGTTAGCTGAATAAGAGACGGTAAAATCTACATATTGGCTGATATTACTAGATATAACAGTTCCAAATGAATAGGTATAGTTGTTTGATTCAATAATCTGGTCATTGAAAATACCGGGGACATGACTATAGTTAAATCCGCCGTTCATATTGAAATTGGATTTGATAAACTTCAACGGAAAGGCAAATGTTAAGAAGGAACGTAAACTATAATAACCATCAACATTAATTGGCTTTGATAACTGGTTTGTTTTGTGCAGCGTAATTTTTCCGATGGTGGAATCAGATTGCTGCACAATGTAAGTTGCATTGGTTATGTAGTTGTTCGATTTTTGAACATAGGCATTTCCAACAAATACAGTTCCTTTACCTGTGTTTGTAAAAGTATACGTACCGTTTAAGCTATGGCTATATTGTGGCTTTAGGTTGGGATTACCCTGGGAATAGAACATAGGTGCATTTGTGGGATCAATCACATCCTGCAATTGGTTAATAGAAGGTTGATTAACATTTGTTCTGTAAAACAATCTGATATTACTTCTTGATGAAGTTTTGAAACGAGCCATTGCATTGGGAAGGATGTTGTTAAAAGCCTTGCTGCCTTCAAAAGCAGGATCAGGGTAAGTGCGGTTATTGAATAATTCGGTCCGTTGATAATTCACTCCCGCTGTAAATTGATTGTCCCTGTCACCAGTTCTGAATGCAATCCCACCATTTTGTGCTGTGGTTCTGTTATCAAAAACATTGGAATAACGATCATTAAACGCCACATATTCACCCTTCACTGTATCATAGTCATAGGCCATTTGATCAGCTTTGCTTTTTGACCACGATGGATTATATGTGAACTGAAGTTGAGATTTTGGACTCAAAGGCTCCGTATATGACAAACGGGCTGATGTCTGGAATGTATGATTGGATTGACCTGTAAATCTGTTCTCCGTAGTATCCTTGTTGATCCGTTGTTCTGATTCTATATAGCTTTCTCCGTTTCTTTGGTTATACGAAGTGTTTAAATTAATCGAAAATGTTCTTCCTCTTTTCCTAAAATTATGGCTATAAAGAAGATTGTTACTAAGATTATTGCCTTTCGTACTGCTATTGCTTCTATTAAATGTTTCTGAACTCAAAGCCTCAGACGTGTTAAAGTTCTGGCTGTGTGTATAACGATTTGAATTATTATTTTGGAAACTCAGGTTTGGACTAATGATCAATTGATTCGCGGAATCGATTTGATATTCAATCCGCATGTTTACACGATGGTTTGTATTATCACTGGCCGAATTTGATGTTTGATTGGTTTTTAAAAGACCGGCAACGGGTTTTAGATATTCTGTACTGGACTCCTGGCTTGTGGTGTTGTGGCTGTTATTCAGGAAATAACTACCGGAAACCCTTAATTTCTTGCCCCAGATATCCGAGAAATTAATACCTATAGCATTCGTTTTGTTAATACCGTTTCGCTGACCTACCAAAAAACCACCTCCGCCAAAGCCTCCGCCTCCAAATCCACCGCCACCACCGCCACGACCACCGCCTCCGAAGCCGCCGCCACCAAAGCCGCCACGACCGCCACTACTTGTTGCACCAAGCAAATCCTGCGCAGAAAAGTTTTGTTGATTGGTATTATTGCTTTGGCCTACTATTGAAATGCGCCTGTTTTCTTTTAAAAATGTTGTATTGCCGCCTAAAGAGTAACGGTCATCCGTTCCATAGCCGGCAAATACACGTCCGTACTGGCCATTACGCATACCAGCCTTGGTTACAATGTTGATTTCTTTTTGGGTTTCACCAGTAGTAACGCCGGCAGCTCTGTCCTGGTCACTCAACCTGTCAAACACCTGGATCTTGTCAACCACTTCTGCAGGCAAACTTCTTAAAGCTGCAGTAGCATCATCACCAAACAATTCACGGCCATCTAATGTTACACGGCGCACCACTTCACCCTGCGCTTTTACCTGGCCATTCTCGACAGTGATGCCCGGCATTTTTTTCACAAGATCTTCGGTAGAAGCATCGGGATTTACTTTATACTGGCTGGCGTTCAATTGAAGCGTATCTTCTTTTTGTCCTACAGGCGATATTGTTGTTTGAACAATAATAGTACTCATATCTGAACCTGAACCTGGTACTGCAGCAATATTTAAACGAACATCCGAGGTATCTACGGCTACAATCCTGGTAACAGGACTATATCCCACATAAGAAATAGAAATCAAAAAGCTATCTTTTCTCAAATCAGAGAAACTGAATCTTCCCGCTGTGTCGGTTAAACGATTGAGCACATTAATTGTATCGGAAAGACTGGTTAGTTTAACAGTAGCGCTTGCTAATGGTTTTTTAGTTTGTTGGTCGGTAACTGTTCCGCTGATGGTTTTGGTTTGGGCATTTGCAACGATCAAACTCAAAAGAGCGAAACACACAAAAAATAGTCGTCTGGTCATAACTGAAGTTTATCCTTTCTTTAGATGTCACAAAACTCATCAAAACCATTCCTTATTAAAACCAATTGAGGTTAATTAATGCTAATAAATCGGTTATATTGCAGCCCCAAATTCAGACTATGGATTATAAAAGAATTGTAGCCGTAACCGGCTTGCCTGGATTATACGAAGCAATAAGTAGTAAAGGTGATGGTGCTGTCGTTCGGTCATTGGATGATCAAAGCACAAAGTTTGTTTCCTCCCGCGTTCACAATCTTTCGCATTTGGAGAGTATTGAGGTTTACACAACAAGAGAAAACGTAAGTTTAGCCGATGTATTCACTGCAATGAAAAACAGTCAAACCTCTTTGCCTGATGCAAAAGACAACAAAGCGGTTAAACAGTATTTTGAAGCGGTTTATCCGGATTTAGATTTTGACAGAGTGTATTCAAGCGATATGAAGAAGATGGTGAAGTGGTACGAGGTACTGGAAAAAAATAATGTTGATTACACTGCAAAGCCTGAAGAAGAGCAAGCAGTTGAAGAACCTGTAACAGAAACAGTAGCAACTGAAGAGCCTGCGCCAAAGAAAACGAAGTCAAAGGTAAAAGCAACTGCCGAAGCAAAGGAAGAAACGGTTGCCACCGAAGAGAAGCCAAAAAAGACTGCACGTAAGAAAAAGACTGAGGAATAATTTTTGGACGTGAATCGTCAATCGTGAAACGTGAATTCAGGAGTTGTTTAATAAGAAGGCTTATGACAATAGATTAGAGCCTGAATTTTTTTGCACTTCAGTAGTTTAAAGATTATTCATCTCGAAGGAATCTGCAATTCACGATTGACGATTCACGTTTCACGTATAAAATCCCTTAATCATGCAAGAACAGGAATTAGAATATACAGCCCAGATCACCAGCATCCCAAGAAATTATCTGCCTAAAGATTTTAAGATCACCGATTGGAATTCTTTAGAACCTTATCTGAAAGAACTGCTGGATCGTCCGGTCAATTCAAAAGAAGACCTGGAAAAATGGTTGTTTGATTCGAGTGAGCTGGAAGCAGTAATTGGCGAAGATGCTGCCTGGCGGCAAATACGCATGACCTGCGATACGGAGAATAAAACGCTGGAAGAAGCCTTCACCTATTTTGTGATGGAGATCCAGCCCAAAATTCAACCTTATGCCGACAAGCTCAATAGGAAGCTGGTTGATAATCCTTACACCTCTCAGCTAACAGGCGACGCGTACAAAGTTTACCTGCGCAACGTAAAAAAGAATATTGAACTTTTTCGCGAAGAAAACATTCCATTACAGGCAGAGATTGCAGTGCTGGCGCAACAGTTTGGTGTGATCTCAGGAAAGATGACAGTTGAAGTTCAGGGAAGAGAATACACTTTGCAACAGGCTGCCAAATTTTTGGAAAATCCTGATCGCAACTTAAGAGAAGAAGTTTATCATAAAGTCAATCAAAGAAGACTGCAGGATAAGGACCAGTTGAATGATCTCTTCAACAAATTATTGGAGAAGCGTAACCAGGTAGCGAAGAATGCAGGTTTTGAAAATTATCGTGATTACAAATTTGCCGATCTTGGAAGGTTTGATTATAAAAAAGAAGATTGCTTTCAATTTCATGAAGCAGTAAAAAGCGGAGTGCTTCCCCTGGTTGATTTTATTTATGACCGGAAAAGACAAAAACTTGGATTGAATTCATTACGTCCATGGGATACAGAAGCTGAACCTGCAGGCATAGAACCCTTACATCCATTTCAAACAGGTGAAGAGTTAGTTAATAAGACCATTGAATGCTTTACCCGGATGAATCCATTCTTTGGTGAGTGTTTGATTAAGATGAAAGAAATGGGAAGACTGGACCTGGACAGCCGCAAAGGAAAAGCTCCTGGTGGTTATAACTGCCCGTTGCAGGAAACTGGTGCTCCTTTTATTTTCATGAATGCAGCAGGACAAATGGGTGATGTAACAACAATGGTTCACGAAGGCGGGCATGCTATCCATTCCTTCCTTGCACACCATCTTCCGCTGACTGCATTTAAAGAATATCCCATGGAAATTGCTGAAGTAGCCAGCATGACGATGGAATTATTCAGCATGGATTACTGGGATGTATTTTTTGATAATGAAGAAGATCTGAAACGTGCAAAAGAACACCAGTTGGAAAGAGTGCTTACCATTTTTCCGTGGATTGCAACGATCGATAAATTCCAGCATTGGGTTTATGAAAATCCGACTCACACATTGGAGGAAAGAGAAGAGAACTGGAGAAGAATTCTAAATGAATATACTTCTGTTGCTTTGGATGTTTCCGGCTTGGAAGAGTACCGCAAATATTCATGGCAACGCCAGTTGCATTTATACGAAGTGCCTTTTTATTACATTGAATATGGCATTGCGCAATTAGGGGCGATTGGCTTGTGGAAGCAGTTCAAAGAAAATAAAGACAAGGCGATCAACAATTACATTAATGCTTTGAAATTAGGAGGAACCAAAACACTTCCTGAATTGTATGCAGCAGCCGGATTGAAATTCAGTTTTGCACCGGATTATATTAGTGAGTTGATGTTGTTTGTTCAGCAGGAGATGGAGAAGATCACAAGACCGGATCATTCATAAAAAGTTTATTAAAACAAAAAAGACCTCAACAATTGAGGTCTTTTTTGTTTACTCGGTTCTGTTCTTTCTTTGCTTGCACAAAGAAAGAACCAAAGAAAGTGCCCGCTGCCATAAACGCTCCGCGTATGCAGCGATGCCAGCGCACAGGGGGAGAGTCATTATAATTTAGGAAAGCATTTCGATTTTTGGGTTGTCGTGCTGTGATATGCTACTGCAGGCGCTAGTATTGCGCCACTGAAACTATTAAGAGTACAGAGGTGGTAGAGGCGCAATAAGGCGCTGGGATATTTCTTTAGATCGAAGATTAGTTGAAGACTCATTTTGATCTTCGTGATTCATCAATTCAAACTGTACACTTGAAATAAAGGAAGCATTATTTGACTAAAATGCAACTCTCTTCAAATTCTAATGACTCTCCAAGCGCCTTATTTTTCACTCGACGTATGCTTCTGGTAAGAATTCGGCCTGCAGTGAAAAATACAGCGCCTCCAAGAAACCTATAGTAGCACGAAGCGGAGTCTCTGATCTTAAGTCCTTCGATCTAAACAACTCTTCCAACCGGCGATCCGTTAGAGGAAAACTACGAACTAAGAAATCTCCCGCATCCCTGCCTGACTGCGTCGGCAGGCAGGGAATCGCCTTGTCCCGATAGCTATCGGGATTTGTTTCTTTTTCTTTCAAGAGAAAAAGAAAAGAAGAAAAAGTAAAAGTCCCGCAATTGCAGGACTCTTACTTGGCGGGGTTTCTATAATCATTAAATTCTTTTGATAGTACATCCAACAGAACGGGATGTTTTTACACTTACATCCTTTCCATTCAGCATCTCGTCAATGGCTTCACGAAGATGCTTGCGGTTTACAGCACCGGCATCACCGGGATTATCATCGGTAGCACCATGATAGACTAGTTTGCCATCTTTATTGAAAAGGAAATTTTCCGGTGTGCGGTTGGCTCCAAATGCATCAGCAAGTTCTGAGTTCTTATCAATCACGTAGTACCATTTGTAGCTATTCTTTTCAGCGTATTTTTTCATAGCATCGTAAGAGTCGTCACTGCTGCGCTGTTCTTCGTTGGAGTTGATCAGGATAACACCAATATTATTGTCCAGTGCATACTGGCAAATTTCCCTGGTACGGTCCTCGTTCTTAACCACATAAGGACAAGTATTGCAGCTAAACATCACCAAAAGCCCGTTGGATTTTTTGGCGTCTTTCAATGTAATTTCTTTGCCGCTGATGTCTTTCATTTTTACATCAGCCTTTGGTAGTTGTCCCCCGATTGGCAATTCGCCGATATAATTAAAGGCAAGCAGTCCAATAGCTGCCAGTACTGAAAATGATGTGAGGATCTTTTTCATAATCAAGGTTTGTGTATCTCAAATTTCGAATAATTCCTAAAAAAAGGCGATCGTTTAACTTTAATTAACCTTGTTAACAGGAGCCGCTTCTTTCTTTCGCCGCAGTTGCGTAAGTGTAACGTTTAATTCAAAACCCATGAGTATAGCCAGGGAGTTCGTGTAGATAAGCGACATCAAAATAAATACGGCACCAATGGAACCATACACTGTATTGTAATTGCTGAAGTTATTGACCCAGTAAGAAAACAGTGCCGTAGCCACAACCATTAACGTAGTAGCAAACACAGCACCGGCACTAAATAAAGGCCATCGCTTTGCTACAGCCGGGCCATGACGGTAAATGAACGAAACAATAAAATAGGTGAGCAGGATGATCACGATCCAACGTGAATTGTGAATGAGGTTTCTCCAAAATTCGCTCTCTACTCCAAGCCAACGTAAAACATTGGCCTGTGCAATCAGCAATAGCAGGCAAAGGAAAATCAAAAAGAAAACGAGCATAGTCAGTTGCAGGGCAATCCTTCTTTTATGAAGACCTTTTCTTTTTTCAAAACCCGGATAATCTTTGTCGAAGGAACGCAATACCCCCATCATTGCATTGCTTGAAAAAAATATGGCGAGAAATAAACCGAAGGAAAGCAATTCATTTCTTGGCCTGTTCACAAAGTCTTTCAAAAAATCAATGATGACTGAATTATTTTTTTCGCCGGGTACCACATCCCTGATCAGGGCAAACATCTGGTTCAGAAATTCTTTTGATATAGGGAAGTAAGGCACCAGCGTAAATATAAAAATGAGGGTGGGGGGAATGGCCATTACAATATTGAAGGAAATTCCACTGGCTCTTTCTACAAGACTTGTCTTACGCAACTGGTAAATGAATTCTGTAGCAACCTCGTACAATGAAAAACCACTAAAGCCGGGAATAAAAGTTTTTCTGGTACGGTGAATGATTTCTTTTCCCGCTCTTGATGACTCAAAATGTTTCCTTATGGTAAAACGAAAGGCCATTATTTGCTTTGTAAACTGTCCCGTTCACGGCGAAGTTTGTCTTCCTGCCGATACTGGACAGCTTTTAATTTGTGTTCATCAAAAGTAGTGCTGAACGAATGTCCATTCAATTTTGAATTGGCTACAAAGAACATGTAATCCGTTTTTGCAGGATTCAAAACCGCATCAATTGTTTTT
>JAGIAB010000011.1:6315-11172 GCA_017745135.1 Flavisolibacter sp. | reverse complement strand
GTGCAAATGGGGCCCGGAGGCAGTCCTCCGTATTTATAAGTATTGTACGGCGATTCCACACTTAAGATCGGACCCGCAATTCTTTTCAATGTAAAATCTTTCACTGCAAATTTTAATGTGGGATCGGCTTGCAAAAGTCTTGGAGGAGTGTTTAATCGATTCAGGTAAACACTTGCAATCGTATCTTTCTCTTTGTCATTGGTAGTTTCTTCTTCAATGATGGAAGCCAGAATGTAAACCTGCGAAGGAGATAAACCCAAAGCCTGTGCCTTTTGCTTTCTTTCTTCCGTCCAGAATTTTTTTGAAGCCTCATAAAACTTCTGGTAAATTTTTGAAGGATATGAATTCCAGAAGTAAGTGTAGGTATCCGGTAAAATATTGGTCACAGCCAGTTCGGGAGCTGTTTCAAACTTCCTGAGCGAATCTTCACTGTTCAGAAAATTGAGCATGGCTGTGGAATCGCATTCAAACTTTCTTCCCACCATTTCTGCAAGGCCTTCTTTCGTACGTATTTTATTGATGGTAAATTTTACCGGTGTTTGCCTGCCGTTGCGAAGGAGGCGAACAATGGTTAGCGCACTGCTTCCCTGGTTGATCACATATTTTCCCGGCTTGATGTTCCTCCAGTAGTCTAAACGGTTGGCCAAAAACTCAAATGCTGTTTCGTTGGTAATGATCTTGTTCTTTACAAGCGAATCCATCACTGCTTTTTTGGTAGCAGCATTGCTTCGTATGTACAAGGCTTTTTCGCTGGAAGAAAACCCGGTTGTTGGCCCCAAAAAAATCCATCCTGCCACAGCACCGGCAATAACCAGAAGAATCAACAAAACAATCAAAAGTTTTTTCATAGCAGTTCAAAGTAAATAAAAAACCCCGACGCTATGCCGGGGTTTACTATGAATAATTTTATTGAATTATTGCGCTGGTGTGCCTGTATTATTTGGTGTTTGATTTTGCGCAGGCGCCGATTGCGTTTGCTCGGTTGGTGTTTGAGATCTTTGCGTATGGCTACCCGGAATGAAAAAGGTAGAGAAGATGCATAAAACGCCGATAACGGCAGCAAAGATCCATGTACCTTTTTCAAGCACGTCATTTGTTTGTTTTACACCCATGAACTGGCTGCTGAAGCCGGCAATGTTTCCGGCCAATCCGCCACCTTTTGGATTTTGAACCAGTACAATTAGACTGAGGATGACAGAAGCCAGGATAATGAGAATGATAAACAGGATAGTCATTTTAGGAACGCTTTAAGTTTTCAATTAGACCGGCAAAGTAAGCTTTTTTAGAGGGATTGAGCAAACCTAATTTGTTATAAGTTTCTATAGCTTTTTCCCTGTTGCCCTGCTTGATCCAGACTTCGGCCATGGCTTCCGTTACAATGTCGGAATCATGAACCGAGTCAGCAGCAAGGTGCTGAACTTTGGATTCGGATGCAGAATCCAAAGTTTGAGAAATCTCTTTTGAGGGCAGGCGTTTCATGGTTTTCAGCCAATCTGTAAAGCTTTTCAATTGCTTGCCGAATTTGTCTTTTCCAGTCTCCTCCTGTGACAATTTAACCCCCTGCGAAGCAAAATAATCAACCGTGTGATATGGTTCGAAAACAAGATCATTCGCTGAAGCTGGTGCAGGCTCTTTCATTTGTTCCTCTTCCTGATCCAATACTCTTTCAATGTTTTCAGTCATCTTATTTTCTGCTTCCGCAGACATCACTTCTTCTTCAGAAGAAATGGTCACTTCCGGGTTGGGCAAATCAATTTCTTCTAAAGGAATCATTTCTTCAGAAGAAATGCCGGTTTGTTCGGGTTCGATATTTACAGGTTTCGGTTCTACAACCACAACTTCATCAATCACCGGCTTTCTTATTTCTTCAGAAGGAGTGGTCGCATCCAACGATGTTACTTCTCCATCATGGCTGATCACCGTAGATGGAATGCTTTCTTCAAAATCAATCTCTGTTTCGAAGCGTTCAGGAGCAATAAAATATTCAAACTCCAACGGATTGTGATAATAGAGAACTGCTTTTTGAAGTTGAGCAGTATATTCAGGAGAGTTTTCCTTCCTTAATTTTTCAAGAAGGAGAAATTGTGCAGGAGCAAAATAAGGATAACGGCTGGCAAGGTTTTTCACTTCCTGCAAAGCACATTCATCAACCGATGATTTGCCAAAAAGTTGTTGAGCCAGTACATGGATTCTTTCGCTCATCCGGCAATTTACATTACCAATCGGAAAAAATGCGATTGAAAATTTCATCCGTCAGGTTGCGGACCATTTCATCGAGCAATTCTGCTTCGGCCTGGTTGAGCGTTTTATTGGCGGGAAAGTCAAAGCTCCGGCTTACGGTCACATCTTTTGGATCTTCTTTTTTTAGTTGGTTGGTGATGGTCATACGAACAGAAACCGTAAGCCTGTTTACAGAAGCCTGGGTTTGACCATTTGTATTTGTAACACCTGTTGTGCTGGCAGAATAGTCGGTGATCACTCCACGGATGTCAAGATCAGCATCACTACGATTGGTTTGTGATAGCTTCGTTTGCCTTGTTATTTTTTGTTTTACCCTGTCGGTAAGATTGGGAAGCAATTGAGGATTTACGTATGGAGCCTGGTTCTCAATGATGTGAACATTTACAGTTTTAATTTCGGGATCCAGTGTTCCTTTTGGAGTAAAACTGTAAATTCTACAACTTGTCAGGGTTATACTGAAAATGCAAAATGCAGTAAGCAGTAAAGCGGTTGTTTTTTTCATCTTACATTTTATTGATCGATATCGTATTCCTTCAATTTCCTGTAAAGTGTTCTTTCGCTAATGCCCAAATCCATGGCCGCATCTTTTCTTTTTCCCCTGTGTTTTTTCAGCGCCTTTATGATCAGCTCTTTTTCCTTGTCCATGATGTTCAGACTTTCATCCACTTCTTCGTGTTCGTGAATGCGTTGATCATGGTGAACCACTACGGGTTGGGCTGAAGGAAGATTTGAAGATACCAAAAGCGGCCCACCCATTTCAGGAGTTTGCAGTTCTTTAACTTGATTGATCAAAGCCGGATTTTGATGAACAACAGAAGGATTTTGTATCACTTCAAAAAACAGCTTTTTCAATTCTGTTACATCCCTTTTCATATCGAAAAAGAGCTTGTACAAAATTTCCCTTTCATTATTGAACTCGTGCGATTCATGACCATTGGCATGGGCTAAAACCGGCAGGCGGCTCATGGATTGGTCGTGCACGGGAAGGAATTTTTCAAGCTCTTTAGCATTGACCTGCTTTTCTATTGCAAGCACCGAAATTTGTTCTGCAATGTTTTTTAATTCACGCACATTGCCGGGAAACGGATAATTCATCAAACGCTGCCTTGCTTCTTCGTCCAGTTGCACAGGCGCCGTTTTATAACGTTCGGCAAAATCAACAGCAAATTTTCTGAAGAGGAGAGGAATGTCTTCCTTGCGATCTCTTAATGCAGGAACCCGGATGGGAACTGTATTCAACCGGTAATAAAGATCTTCCCTGAATTTTCCGTTTTGTACCAGTTGCAACAAATCCTTATTGGAGGCAGCCACCACTCTTACATCCGTCTTTTGTGTTTTTGAAGAACCCACCCTGATAAACTCTCCGCTTTCCAAAACACGAAGCAGTCTTGCTTGTGTGCCCAATGGCATTTCTCCAATTTCGTCAAGAAAAATGGTTCCGCCATTTACCGTTTCAAAATAGCCTTTGCGGCTATCTACGGCGCCGGTAAACGAACCCTTCTCATGACCAAACAATTCTGAATCTATAGTTCCTTCAGGTATGGCTCCGCAGTTTACAGCAATAAATGGATTGTGCTTCCTGGCCGAAAGTGAATGTATAATTTGAGAAAACGCTTCTTTACCAACGCCGCTTTCACCAACAATCAGCACAGTAAGGTCTGTATTGGAAACCTGCGAGGCTACCTGTAGTGCATAATTAAGTGCGGGTGAGTTACCGATTATTCCAAACCGGTTTTTTATACTTTGTAAGTCCATTCTATTTATTCTTTTTCTACTAACTTTTGTATTTCATCTTTTAATACCGGCAGATGAATGGTGACAATTGAGAATAAAATCTCAGGATCCACTATATCATATTCATGAGCGATTTTGTTCCGGGTTGCAATTATTTTTTGGCTGTTCGTAATCATCAAAGCCGGATCAGAAGTTTTAATTCGATTCAATGCTTCTCCAATAATTTCGATCCCTCTTTCCACAACCCATTTTATCTCGTGGTCCTCATAAGTTTGACGGGTTAGCCCAACAGTACTGATTTCGATTTTAGTTATGGCATCAAGTATTTGCTTTAGATACAGTTTGATTCTCTCATTCGGCATACAGCAAAACTTTTTTATCGGCAACTGTCTGAATAAATAAAGGCGGATTATTGAATTTATGGGGCAAGAGATCTATTTTTCTCCCCAACAGTTCGCCTAAATCTTTCTCCAGAGAAAAAATATTTGAGGCATAATCAAAACCCTTTTTTTCCTTGATGTCATTGATCTCATAAAAAAAATCGAAATCACTTTCCTTATGAAACGAATCTGTTAAAGCCGAACCAAACAAATACAACCTTTTTACAAAATATTTTTTGCAGAGAGAATGTATTTGGTCCTTATTTCTGGCAATAATTGGATTCATAGATTAAACAAGTTCACCTAATAATGTCGCCTGGGTACAGTCGGTCACTTTTACCCAAACATAGTCTCCGGGCTTGTGTTCTTTATTTCCTTTTGGAAAGACAATCACCTTGTTCTGGCTGTTGCGTCCCATCCAATCTTTATCGCTGCGTTTGCTATCGCCTTCTATTAATATTTTAAAAGTCTTGCCGATGTCAGCAACGTTGCTCTCTTCAAA
>JAGIAB010000011.1:0-6305 GCA_017745135.1 Flavisolibacter sp. | reverse complement strand
GCCCTGCAGATCGACAATTTCCTGCAATCTTCTTTTCTTCACCTCCAACGGAACATCATCTTCATACCTGCGTTCCGCCAGTGTTCCGGGCCTTTCGCTGTAGAAGAACATATAGCTCATATCGTACTTCGCATATTCCATTAAACTTAAAGTATCCTTGTGGTCTTCTTCAGTTTCTGTACAAAAGCCTGAAATGACATCAGAGCTAATTCCACAATCCGGCATAATCTCCCGGATGCGATCCACCTTGGCCATATACCATTCGCGGGTGTAGCTCCGGTTCATCAATTGAAGAACCCGGGTTGAACCACTTTGTAATGGAAGATGGATGTATTTGCAAATGTTCTCGTACCTGGCCATTGTGTGCAGTACTTCATCAGTGATGTCTTTGGGATGAGAAGTAGAAAAGCGAACCCTAAGCTCAGGAGAAATCAGGGCCACCATTTCCAACAGGGCAGCAAAAGTTACAGCCCCCTGTCCCCCGGTGGGGGAACTTAGGCTGGAAAAACTTTTCTTATCCGAAATTTCTGTATCATCAGAGTCTTTGTCCTCTTCCCACCGGGAAGGGGCTTTAGCACCATCTTCCATTTTTAGAGAAGTTGTGAGGGATGGGCCCGCCGGCACATAATAATAACTATCTACATTCTGGCCCAAAAGAGTCACCTCTTTATAGCCGCTATCAAAAAGTTCCTGGCATTCTTTTAAAATGCTTTGGGCATCGCGGCTGCGTTCGCGTCCGCGGGTGAAAGGCACCACGCAGAATGAACACATGTTGTTGCATCCCCGCATGATGCTAACAAAAGCAGAGATACCATTTGAGTTCAAGCGAACGGGAGAAATATCGGCATAGGTTTCCTCGCGGCTCAATAAAACATTCACCGCTTTTTGGCCGCCGCCGGCCTCGCCAATCAGTTGCGGAAGGGTTCTGTACGCATCCGGGCCAACGACAAGATCTACCAACTTCTCTTCCTCTAAAAATTTGGACTTCAATCGCTCAGCCATGCAGCCTAAAACGCCAATTAAGGTTGAGGGACGGCTTCTTTTAAGCTTTTTAAATTCGGTCAATCGCTTGCGAACGGTTTGCTCAGCCTTTTCGCGAATAGAACAAGTATTCAAAAAAATGAGATCGGCTTCCTCGAAATTCCTTGTGGCGCCGAAGCCTTCTTTATTTAGAATCGAAGCCACGATCTCGCTGTCGCTAAAGTTCATTTGACAGCCGTAGCTCTCGATATAAAACCTGCGCTTGTATTGGTTCGGGTCGTTCTCAAAAGGGGAATAGGCTTCCCCCTGCCGTGTTTCATCGTGAACCTTCGTCGTTGCTAAATCGAACATAATCAACAAATATGCGGGCAAAGATAAAAAATATAGGTGCTCCCGGTGACAGGATGACAGATTTAAGTAAGGTTTAAAGAATAGCAAATGGTAAGTAGTTAATGGTGAGTAGAAATTGTTTACAAAGAAAGACTTCTAGTTAGTAGACAATTTAGCGAAGCATTAGTCCACGATTTGGTTTTTCTGAAAGTTTAGTTGACCGCATTCCCGGAGCTTCCGCTTCATACCAATCAAATAACCTTCGCTAAAAAGGTGTTCACTGTCCGCTATTTACCAGTCCGTTAATTAATCTTAATAGTTTGCGTTCCGGCTACCGTTAGTGCCATAATATAATTGGTGCAAACCTATCTTTGAACGACATGAGAATCTTACTACCCTTACTAACCTGTTTATTTGGTTTTGAAGCATTTAGTCAAAGCAGTCCTATTGGAATCATCATCGGAAATGTGCTTGATGAAAAGAAAAAAGCCCTTGAATCCGCAACCGTTCAACTTTCCAGTTTAAATGACAGCCTGCAAAGTAAAATGGTACTGACCGATAAGGATGGTGCCTTCGAAATCTCCGATATTCCTTTCGGTTACTACCGCCTGCAGGTTTCATATATCGGTTTTACTACCATCACCATCGACAGCATTTTTTTCAGGGCTGAACGTTACGATTTCAACATGAATGATATTACCCTTGCTGGTGGCGGCAGTTCTAATATGATGGAGCAGGTGATCATTTATGCAGAGAGGCCCCTGATCCAAAGCAAGGATGGTAATATTACCTTCAACGCAGGGGAGTCGGCCTTAAGTGCGGGAAGCAATGCCAGCGACTTATTGACCAACGTACCTCTTGTTACAAAAGATCCGGATGGTAAACTACTGGTAAGAGGAAAAGAACCCAAAATTTTAATTGATGACAAGCCTGTTGAACTGAGCCTGCAGCAATTGCAGGACCTTTTGGAAGCCATGCCCGGAAGCTCTATCGAAAAAATAGAGGTGATGACGAATCCTCCTCCACAATACGCCAATGAAGAAGGTGGTGTGATCAACATTGTAACCAGGAAAGGTTCCGTTGGTAAAAGCGGAAGAATTTCGGTTTATGCAGGAACAAGAGGAGAGAAGGGAGCCAATGCCAACTTTAATTATCGCAGACAGGGCTTCTCTGTAAACCTAAACGCAGGAGCGGCTAACAACATTTATAATGGAAATGGCTATTCAAAACGGGAAAACGTTTTTAGCGATTCCTCCAACTATTTCAATACCGAAAACAGTTACCGCAATAAAAACACCCGGCCCAATTTCAGAACCAATATCAATTACGACATCAATAAATTTCAGTCCCTGAATCTGGTAGTACAGTACAACGGGAATAATTTTAATAACCATAGCCTGACAGAGATTGCCAACCTGAATAATGCAAAATCTATAACCCGTTTAAGTGAGCGAAGCCTGGATAATTCGGGTGAAAGTTATAACGGAGGTTTAAATCTTTCTTATACACTGAAAACAAAACGGCCCGGCGAGGCATTAAAACTGTACAATAATTATAATTACTCTTCCAGTGAAACGAACAGGGATTTTTACCAGCAGTTTTTAAATTCTGATCGTACACCCAACGGGATGGACTCTACGCAAAAACAAGCCACAGACAATACAACAAAGACATACAGTACAAGGTTGAATTATGACCTTCCTTTAAATGACAATAAAACATTTTTATCGGCAGGAGGTTTTTATACTTACACCGATGCAAGAGTAAATTCAGATGCCTCTTTCCTCCGTAAGTCTGATTTGAACTGGGTTCCTTTAAGTGCCTTGATCAACCAATTCAAATTCAACCAGCAGGTGGGTACCTTCAGGGGATCAGTGAAACAAATGCTGGCTAAACATACGAGTGTTACTGCCGGTGTGGCTGCAGAATACACAAATTTTCATTTCAATCTTTATACAGCAGCAACAGAAGCTTCCAACCAATACTGGAGCTATTTGCCCTTTGCCAATTTCAATAAAAACTGGGATCAGCAATGGAATCTGACGGCTTCCTATCGCAAAACCATTCGCCGTCCGGGATCCCGTGAGCTGAACCCGACAGTTGATTCTGCAGATGCCTATACCATACGTACCGGCAATACAGAACTCAAACCTTCCTTAGCCCACAACTTCGATCTTGTTTTAGGAAGAACGCACAATTCTTTTTACGCCAACATCGGTTTGGGTTATAATATGGTGAATGATGTGTTTGCACAAATACGCAGCCGCCTGTCCGATACCACAACCCAAATTACCTGGGAAAACATTAGTGGAAGAAGAGAATACGAAGTCAGTACCTGGAGCGGATATACTTTAAACAGGCATACAAGAGTGAACCTGAGCGTAAGCTATAGTTACAACACCTATAGTGCTTTTGATAAAGAAGTGAGGAAGTACAGGAACGGAGGTTCTTTCACTTCTAATTTGAATGGAAATTATGTCTGGAAGCAATTGTACACCGCAACCGGCAGCTTTACATTTAACCGCTTTGCTAATCCGCAGGGAACTGTAAGAAGTTCTTTAAGCATGAATCTTGGCCTGCAGGCAAAAATGCTTGATAAAAAGCTTACCCTGACTCTGAATGTAATTGATCCATTCACCCAGCAGAAGAACACGACGTTTACTTATGGAACTAATTTCAACCTGGAAAATTACAGCAGCACCCGGTCAAGGAATTACAGGCTGACCGTTGGATATAACCTTTCACGGACTCAAAAGAAAGTTCCTGCCAGCACCAAACAATCCTTGCAAAAAGCCTTGCAGCAGGTTAAATAGTTTTCTTGTGCGGAATTTTACTGGCAATCCAACTGTCTTTCACCGGAACAATCCAGTTGTTTTCCAATTGCTCTTTTGTTGACACAAGGTTGTTGAAGTAAAGTGTATCAGGATTGATAAAATAATTATCCAGCGCATAGTGCAACTGGCTCATTGGAATCACCTGTATCTTGTCATTGATTAAAAAGGCAAGATTGGTGCGGTTGAAAAAATCAACATTGAATTTCTGTCCCAGTTCTTTTATAAAACGAACAGAAGAATCCGTGCTGCAGCCACCAACGGTTGTATGCGTTTCATCAGCCATTAAAACAATAAACCGTCCAAAAAATAAATTGCAATACGCATACACTTCTGCCCCATGCGAACGCCATTCGCTGGAAAATTTATTGAGCAGGGCTTCTATTTCCAGTGCTTCTGAAAGTGTGAACAAGCGGCTGCTTTGGTACACCCAAACCTTACTTGCGGGTGAAAAATTATCGGGGAGTAGATGTTTATATTCCAGATTCATGAAGCAAAGTTAAGGTGCCCATCCCCAACAACTATTCCTAAAGTTTAAGCCTCTGCTAAAGCCCCTTCCCGGTGTGAAGGGGCGTAAGAGTTTAATTATTCGAGTAGCCTGCGAAAAGATCTATGTTCTTAGTAAAGCTGCATAGTAAAAGACTCTCTAACCTTCCCGATAGCTATAGGAATCCCCACCGGGGGACAGGGGGCCTAAACTCGCTGCAATCAACTCCGCAATATCCATCACTTTCACATCGCCTTCTTTCTCTGCAGCCTTCACACCATCTGTAAGCATAGTATTGCAAAACGGGCAGGCCGCAGCAATAATTTGCGAACCTGTTCCAATCGCTTCTTCGGCTCTTTCCCAATTGATGCGCTTGTCGCCTTTTTCTTCTTCTTTAAACATTTGTGCGCCGCCGGCTCCGCAGCACAATCCATTTTTACCGCAACGTTTCATCTCAACCAGTTCAGCATCCAATGCTTCCAAAACTTTACGCGGTGCTTCGTAAATACCATTACCTCTGCCGAGGTAACAGCTATCGTGGTAGGTAATTTTTTTGCCCTTGAAAGAATCGGAATCTTTCAGTTTTATTTTTCCCTCGTCAATCAATTGCTGAAGGAAAGTAGTGTGGTGAATCACTTCATACGTGCCACCCAATTCAGGATATTCGTTTTTAAAAATATTGAAACAGTGAGGACAGGTAGTTACAATTTTTTTTATTCCATAACCATTCAGCACCTGGATGTTTTGATAGGCCATCATCTGGAATAAAAATTCGTTGCCGGCTCTCCGTGCAGGATCGCCATTGCACATTTCTTCTTTGCCAAGTATAGCATAATTAATTCCAACTCTATCCAAAATAATAGCAAATGCTTTCGTTATTTTTTGTGCCCTCTGATCGAAGCTGCCGGCGCATCCTACCCAAAATAAAATTTCGGGAGTTTCGCCTGCGGCCGTCAGTTCAGCCATGGTTCTTACATGCATTGTATTTAATTCAATGATCAAAAATAGGTTTTCAAAAACAGAGTTGATGCAAAATAAACAGAGTTTGCAGTTGACAATTGGCAGTTAGCATTTCAATAAAAACTGCCTGCAACTAACTACAAATTGCAAACTCTCAACAGAAGTGGATATGATTTATTTTTGCCCGCTATGAGCTGGAAAAGTTTTTGGGAAAAAGCAGGTAACTGGGAGTTGTGGCCTTTCAAGCTTCGCTATTTTTTGATCAGTCCTGTGTGGCTTTGGTATTGCCTTCGTTCCGGTTCCTTATGGTTTTTTTCTTCATCCAATCCCACACTAACTTTTGGCGGACTTGATGGCGAGCCCAAAAGAGAAATGTACGACCTGCTCCCGAAAGAATATTATCCCAAAACAATTTACATCAGTCCCAAAGATGCTTTTGAAGACATAAAACTATTGCTCCGGCAAAATGGATTTCACTATCCTTTTGTTGTAAAGCCCGATGTAGGCGCAAAAGGATTGCTCTTCAGAAAAATCGATAAGGAAGAAGAACTAAAATTTTACCACGAAAAAAATCCCGTTGATTACATCATCCAGGATCTGGTGATGTATCCTTTGGAAGTCAGTGTATTTTATTATCGTTATCCAAACGAACAAAAAGGTGTCATCACCGGTTTTATCCAAAAAGACCTGATGGACGTGTACGGCGATGGCAAAAG
>JAGIAB010000119.1 GCA_017745135.1 Flavisolibacter sp. | reverse complement strand
TACAAGGGTGTATTGGAAATCACAAGGTCGGGGATGGGTTTTGTAGTGGTGCAAGGATTGGAAACAGATATTTTGGTTCGTCCGAATGATTTTAATACAGCCCTGCATGGGGATACAGTGCGAGTGGAAGTGAATCCTGAAAGAACCGGCAAGCGATTGCAGGGCGCAGTGATCGACGTTTTGGAAAGAAAGCAATTGGAGTTTGTCGGAAGGCTTGAAATGAATAAAGGTTTTGCTTTTGCGGTTATTGAAGGCGACAGAAAAATCCCTGACATTTTCATTCCTTCATCCAGTTTTAATGGAGCAAACAATGACGACCGGGTTGTTGTTCGTATAAAAGAGTGGGATAAAGATTCGAATAAGCGTCCTGTTGGCGAAGTGGTAACGGTGTTGAATGCAGAAGACGCGAACGACATTGCTATGAAGGAAATTTTATTAGAGAATGGTTTCCCGATCGGCTTTTCAGATGAAGTACTGGAAGAAGCGCAAAGAATCCCTGATATCATTTCTGAAGATGAAATCAAAAAGCGCCGCGACTTCAGGGAAATACTCACCTTTACTATTGACCCAATTGACGCGAAAGATTTTGACGATGCTCTGTCAATTCGTGTTTTAAAGAATGGTAACTATGAAATTGGTGTACACATAGCTGATGTCAGTCATTACGTTCAGCCCAACACTGAGCTGGATAAAGATGCTTATGGCAAGGCCACATCGGTGTACTTACCTGACAGAGTAAACCCAATGTTACCCGAACACATCTCCAATTACTTGTGTTCTCTTCGTCCGCATGAAGACAAGCTTACGTTTTCTGCCGTGTTTCAAATGAGCCCGAAAGGTCAGGTAAAGCAATATTGGTTAGGAAAAACAGTGATTCATTCCAATCATCGTTTTACCTATGAAGAAGTGCAGGAGATCATTGAAAAAGAAGATGGGCTGTATGTAGATGAAATTTTATTGTTGAATAATATTGCGCAACGGCTTCGTAAAAAACGGTTTGATGCGGGTGCGATTAATTTTTCAAGTGCAGAAGTCCGTTTCAAACTGGATGAAAAAGGAAAACCTATTGGCATTGTTGTAAAGGAAAGTAAAGAAGCACATCAGCTCATTGAAGAATTCATGCTGCTTGCCAATAAATATGTTGCAGAAAATATTTCAAAGATTGAAGTCAACAAAAAGCCAATTCCTTTTCCTTACCGGGTGCATGATCTTCCTTCCGAAGAAAAGCTTTTGCCCTTCATGGCTTTTGCCAGGAAGTTCGGTCACAAGTTTGATACCTCTTCGCCGGAAAAAACTGCGGAATCATTCAATACCATGCTAAAAGCGGTGGAAGGAAAGCCTGAACAACATGTATTGGAGCAGTTAGGAATTCGGACTATGGCGAAAGCGGTTTATACAACGGAGAACATAGGCCACTATGGATTAGGCTTTGAGCATTATTGTCATTTTACCTCACCCATTCGCCGCTACCCCGATGTGTTGGTGCATAGGGTTTTAGAAGATGTGCTGAGTAAAAACGTGAAGCCTGATAAAAGGATGGACCAAAAATGCAAACACTGCAGTGAAAGAGAAAGGGCTGCAATGGATGCAGAAAGAGCGGCGAACAAATACAAGCAGGTAGAGTATATGAGAGATTTCCTTGGTGAAGAATTTGAAGGCGTGATCAGTGGCGTGGCTTCATTTGGATTTTGGGTAGAAACCATAGAACATAAATGCGAAGGAATGGTGAGCATTACAAGCCTGGCTGAATATGATGAATTTCGTTTGGTAGAAACTGATTACAGTTTGGTGGGCATGCGCAGTGGACGGAAATTCAGAATGGGAGATAAGGTTACAATAAAAGTTATTGCTGCCAATCTGGAAAAGCGCCAACTGGATTATGAATGGGTCTTAACATCAACAATAGAAGAAAGTGAAGAAACGTTTAAGCCAAAACATCAGGCTTCAAAGCCGAAGCAGAAAAAGAAAAGAAAAACAGAATAATGCATTCATTCGAAGAGCTATCGCAACAGTTTATACAGAGATTTTCAATTGATCATTTTCCTAAAGATCCTTCATCGTTATATGAACCGAACCGTTATTTCCTGAAATTAGGCGGGAAAAGGGTAAGACCGGTTATGTGCCTGATGGGTAATGAACTCTTTGATGAGATCAACAACGACGCCTGGCATGTAGCCACTGCAATTGAACTCTTTCACAATTTTACACTAATACACGATGACATCATGGACAAAGCTCCATTGCGTCGCGGTATGGAAACCGTTCATAAAAAGTTTGGTGAAAGCACTGCCCTGCTTGCGGGTGATGTGATGCTAGTAGCAGCGTATGATTGCCTTAGTAAAGTTTCAGGAAAATATCTGCCCTCCATACTTAATATCTTCAACCAAACAGCAAGGGAAGTTTGCGAAGGACAACAGCTCGATATGGATTTTGAAAATTCGATCGAGGTAAAGATGGATGATTATCTGCACATGATCAGTTTGAAAACTTCAGTGCTTCTAGCTGCCAGTTTAAAAATGGGAGCCATACTTGGTGGAACCGGTGAAAGAAATCAAAACCTTCTTTACGAATTTGGCCGTAAACTTGGACTGGCATTTCAGGTACAGGACGATTATCTCGATGCTTTTGGTGATCCCCAAAAATTTGGAAAGCAGGTAGGAGGGGATATTAAATCCAACAAAAAAACTTTTTTACTTATTCATGTTTTGGAAACAGCATCGCAGGAACAAAAAAATGGCTTGCTTCAATTAATGAACCGGAACGATGATGGAAAAGTGGAGGAGGTCATCTCCCTGTTTAAGCAATGTAAGGTTGATGAATGGGCAGCCGAATTGAAAGAAAAATTTATTGCCGAAGCGTTTGATCACTTGGAAGATGTTGCAGTGCTATCTAAAAGAAAAGAGCCATTGAAACAATTGGCTCTCTTCTTAACACAACGTCAGAATTAAAAAAAGGGTTAGAATGAAGGTTTGGCGATTCTAACCCCTGTAAACACACACATGAAAAAAAGAAGTTGTGACATTAATAAGGTACTGGTTCTTAAAAACGGGTATTGTGATCTTTGTTTTTACTTCAGCAAAAATCTTTTATTTCGGAAGTCATTTGAATGATTTGTATAAATAAGTAAGCTGATTTTGGTCAGTCCTATTTTTAACAATTAGTAAAACTGTAAATAGCAAGCCGCGATTTTTTTCTATTTTCCCTTTTTCAAATCAATCGAATGAACCAGCTTTTCCGTAAGAAGTCAATTCCTGTCATTTTGAAAGAAGCCCAGGAGGGATTAACTGATAGTCATGGCCATCATGAAGGATTGAAAAAAGTTTTGGGTGTTCGTGATCTTACTTTTTTTGGTATTGCTGCTATTATTGGTGCGGGAATTTTTAGTGGTATTGGTAATGCAGCATCTAACGGCGGACCTGGCGTCGTATTTCTTTATTTATTTACAGCAGTTGCCTGTGGTTTTGCAGCGCTTTGCTATGCCGAATTTGCATCAACTGTTCCGGTATCCGGAAGCGCTTACACCTATTCCTATGTGGCTTTTGGGGAGATCATTGCGTGGATCATTGGATGGGATCTGTTAATGGAGTATGCTATAGGGAATATTGCTGTAGCCATTTCATGGAGCGATTATTTTACCCGCTTGTTGCATTCCGCAGGGTTGCATATACCCGATTGGTTAACGATGGATTACATGACGGCAAAAGCCGGCGAAAGTGCAGAAGCTATTTCAGCCTGGACCAATGCGCCTCAACTATTTGGTTTAAGAACAGTCATGGATTTGCCTGCATTGTTGATCGTTGCTTTGGTCACTTATATTGTTTTCATTGGGATCAGGGAATCGCGTTCGCTTAGTAACCTCATGGTAATTTTAAAACTTGCCGTGATTTTTTTTGTGATCGTTCTTGGTGCTTTTTATATCAACCCGGAAAATTGGTCGCCGTTTTCTCCAAATGGTTTCAGCGGAATTATGAAAGGCGTTTCGGCTGTATTTTTTGCCTACATAGGTTTCGATGCCATATCAACCACAGCCGAGGAATGTAAAAATCCGCAACGAGATCTTCCAAAAGGGATGATCTATTCTCTTATTATTTGTACGGTGCTTTACATAGTGCTGGCACTGGTATTGACAGGAATGGTGAAATATTCTGAGTTAGGAAAGTCCGGTGATCCATTGGCGATGGTTTTTGATGCACATGGATTGAAATTTATTTCAGGAATTGTTGCCGTTAGTGCAATTGTAGCAACGGCAAGTGTATTACTTGTTTTTCAGTTAGGGCAGCCAAGAATTTGGATGAGCATGAGCCGGGACGGATTGTTGCCAAAAGTATTTTCAAAAATTCATCCAAAATATAAAACACCTTCGTTTTCCACGATACTGACAGGATTTGTGGTAGCCATTCCTGCTTTGTTTTTGAATTTAAATGAAGTGTTGTCGCTTACCAGCATCGGTACCTTGTTTGCATTTGTTTTGGTTTGCGGTGGAGTGTTGGTTTTGCAAAACAAAAAAGACAAACCTGAAAGTAAATTCAAAGTTCCTTACATCAACGGCCGGTATATTTTTCCAGTGATGCTGATTGCTGCCGTTGCTCTAATATCAACTTACTTTCCTACTCATTTTACAAAAGACATCTGGACAAAAGAAACATGGCCAATGTCAGTGTTCTGGCTGATCGCAGGGATTGTTGCCGTCATGAGCTTTATTAAAAAATGGTCGCTCCTTCCTATTCTTGGAATGGTCAGTTGTTTTTACCTGATGGCACAAGAAACGCATATTGTGTGGATGCGCTTTTTGATATGGCTTGTAATTGGACTCTGCATTTATTTCTTCTACGGTTATCAAAATAGCCGGCTGGCAAAGAATACCGTTGCAGGTGCCGGCTCTTAAGAAAATTCTATGTTGTAAAATTTATAATCATGTAAACCGGAGAGAAAATCCTGACGATCTGCGGTTATTTTTGCAGAATGAAGTTCCAGATTGGTGATAAAGTTTTGATATTGCATTCCAACGAAGAAGGAGAAGTGATCGACATCATCAATGATAAAATGGTGATGGTGGATGTAAGAGGCGTAAAGTTTCCCGCTTATATTGATCAGTTGGATTTTCCTTATTTCAAACGTTTTTCGGAAAAGAAATTGTTCCCCGAAAAAAAAGGGAAGAAATATATTGAAGATTTAAAGAAAGAAAAAGAATCACCCAAACATAAAACTGTTGATGGGGTATGGCTTTCTTTTTTGCCCGTAATGCATACGGACGAATTTGGGGATGATGTAGTAACGGAGTTGAAAGTGCACCTGCTTAATCGTACCTATAAATCCTACAAGTTTCTTTACAAACTGCAGTTTTTTGGCAAATCTGAATTTGAACTGAAAAACGAAATTCATCCTTTTGGAGATTTTTATTTGCATGATGTGCCATTTGAAGACATGAGCGATAGCCCTGCCTTTACGTTTGAATTCTCTTTAACAAATCCTGATAAGGCCAAGGCAGATTATTTTGAAGCCAGCATCAAGCTAAAGCCAAAGCAATTGTTTGCAAGGGTAGAAGAGATCAAGCAAAAAGGTGAAGCCACGTTTACGTACCGTTTGTTCGAAGAATACCCGGATAAACCTTTCGAGGACAAGCTTGAATTGGATTCCCTTGTTTCAAAAGGAATTAAAATTTACAATGCCAAAGATGCACGAAAGCATTTGCCACCTGCACGAACTGTTGTCGATCTTCATATTGATAAACTGCACAACGACTGGCAGCACTTAAGCAATGCCGAAATATTAGGTATTCAATTAAAAGAATTTGAAAAATGGTATGAACTGGCATTGGCACATCATCAGCCACAATTGATCGTGATACACGGTGTAGGAAGTGGAAGGCTAAGAGATGAGATACATGATCTGTTGCGTTTGAAAAAAGAAGTAAAATCTTTCGTTAATCAATATCACCCCTCATTTGGCTATGGCGCTACGGAGATATATTTTCAGTATTAATGAATGTTTACAATTTTGTCTCAATCATCCATAGTTCCGAAGGATTTTTGATTTTCCCTGCCTGTAACCGTTATCACAGCCTTTGTGCAGGAAACCAAACAACAGCACCGGCTTCAATCGCCCTGTTCATTATAGTAGCTAAATTTTTATAAATAGTCCGGTGATTACATAATGCTATTAAGCCTGTGCGGACAGATTTGGTAGTATTAATTTTTTCATGTCAATGAAACAATCCATTGATGGATAATTCTGCTTTTGATATAATATTGCGGGGCAATGACAGTAACATTTATGGGTTTTATTACGGATTGTTGAAAATTGAAGTGCGGTTGAAATGACTACAGCGTTAAACTAAGTTAATAAAAGCCCATGATGTGAGCTGGCGAAATCTCAGAATGCCTAAATTTATTGCCATGAAACACATTTTAACCATCGCACTAATCTCTTTGCTGAATTCAGCAAATGCACAACAACACCAATTGCAAAAGCTTTGGGAAACAGATTCTATTGTTGCTATTCCTGAATCTGTTCTTTACACAAAGGACGGTATGTTCGTATCGCTCATCGACGGCGCTCCCTGGGAGGCAGATGGCAAAGGCGGCATTGCCAAAATTGACGCTGACGGAAAAAATTATAACGGAAACTGGATTTCCGGCCTAAATGCACCAAAAGGTCTCGGTATTTATGGAAATAATTTGTATGCTGCCGATATGGGCGACGTTGTAGTAATTGATATTAAAAAAGGAGCCATTGCCAAAAAAATTGCAATACCTGATGCCAACGGACTAAACGATATTACGGTTTCTGACAAAGGCATTGTATATGTTTCGGATTCAAGAAGTGGGAAGATTTGGAAAATAGAAAACGGCAATCCACAGCTTTTTATGGATAGTGTTCGCGGCGTGAATGGTTTGAAGGCAGTAGGAAATAACCTTTTGGTAGCTGCAGGCAGATCATTCATTAGTGTGAACCCTCAAAAGCAGATAACTAAGATTGCTGAATTACCAATGGGTCTTGATGGCATAGAACCGATTGGAAATGGTGATTATCTTACAACAGCCTGGAATGGTTTTATATATTATGTGTATGCTGATGGCCGTGTAGAAACTTTGTTGGATACAACAAAAGAAAAAAAGAACACTGCTGATTTAGGATATGATCCAGTGAAGAAAATTCTGTATGTGCCTACGTTCAATGCTAAAACAGTAGCAGCCTACCAACTGAAATAATTATTGCATTTTTCTTTGACCAGCCCTTCGTTCAGGAGGGCTTTTTTTATACATAGCAATCAGGAATTTAAAAACAATAAAGGGAGTACAAATTTTTACAACTACAAGCCGCGAAGATGGAAGGGAAATGGCAGTGCTTTGTTTTTAAGGCTTTCTTCCAGGAACAGACACTGCTTATTTTCAATTATATGAACGTAGGAGAAGTGTTCCTGAAAAATAAGCTTATTTCAACCTTTTTATTAAATCTTCAATTAGCTCCGCTTGTGCCGGGTTAATTTTTTCCCTTGCTTCTTCTGTGCTGAACCAACCGGCTTTATCTATTTCAGGAATTGTAATCCACTTGCCTGATTTGTATGGCCATTCGGTTTTGAAGGTGTTGGAAACAATAGTCTCCGCATCCGCATCGCCTTCAACCGCCCAGGCATAAACCATCTTACCACCTTTTTGTTTTATAGGAGTAAGTTCAACAAAATTTCCATCAACGGTTTGCCCTGTCTCTTCAGTAAATTCTCTTTTGGCCGCAGTCAACGGATCTTCGCCTTCTGCAAACTCACCTTTCGGAATAGACCATGCACCTTTTTCTTTCCCTCGCCAAAATGGTCCGCCAGGATGAACTAAAAACACTTCAATGAGGCTATCTTTCTTTCTGTATAATAATATGCCTGCACTTTTTCTCATTCAGAAGTAATACTTTTCTCTGTAAGAATATCCTCTCTTTTCTGAACAATGTAAAACACACTAATGATGACCCAGCCCAGCCAAAACAAGTAAGCTCCAATATGAAAACGTTCCTTCAGCCAGCGGTGCGAAGTGGTATGCTGAAAATCGGAATAGGTAAAATACAATCCCACCAGCGCCAGCAGAATAAAAGCCACATGGACGATAATGGCTTTTTGTTTGGACAATTTTCTTTCAACAATGGTTTGTATAATTAAAAGTAGTATCCAGACAATGAAAACTGCCAATGCTCCTTTCCACCATGTTTTTAAGAAGCGGTACTCTTTGTACACATAGGTCATTCCCAATCGCCCAATGAAAGAAGCTTTTGACATCAGGTAGCCTGAAAGAGAAGCTAATGCGGCTAAGAACACTATCAATAAAGAAGTTGGTTTTGCATTCATAGCTACAAAATAAAATAAAGAGCGAGAGAATGTAAGAACGATTATTGTTCATTACGTTGGTTCACCCAATAATACTCCTTTGAAATAATTAAAAAGATATGAGACGGTACTATTTATTGCCGGTCATAGAACACGGATGACACA
>JAGIAB010000118.1 GCA_017745135.1 Flavisolibacter sp. | reverse complement strand
ATGTATAACTTAGCCCTTGATTGGGTAGCCGCAAAAAACACGTCGGGCAATCCATCATTATTAAAATCGCCCACACCTACACCGCTACCCATATAGGTATATTCGTTGACCAGCAGGTTTACAGAATCGTTTTCAATAATAGCGTTATTGAAATTAATGCCAGTTTGCGATGAGGGCAGATCGGTAAACCGTACAGGACTTTCTTCACTTAATTTGTTCTCTCGACAGGAGTTCAATAAAAAAATAGTGCTCACAAGGGTGGCGAATAGGCACATCTTTCTCATAGGCTTACAATTTACATGCTTCAACTGAAATATGTAGTATATGCGGTCTTTTTCCTTTCCATCCTGGTCCCCGCACGAACCTGCATGATGCCTTATTACATAGAAAACTTTGGCATAAACACTTTCAATAATCTTAATACAATCTTTTTACGATGGTATGCAATACCGCCACTTTATTCTTCTCATCCAAAAACTTTGGATAAACCTCCTTAATAAAATTGTTGATGTTCATACTTGTACTGGTTACTACACATCCATTTAAACTAATAGTCCAGGGGAAATAAAATGCGTTCGGTTCGTAATAGCTGCTTTGGAAACTAAGTTCTTCATTCTTACTATTGATCAAACTAAAGCCTGTAAAATTAGTAGTCGTGCTCCACATCTCGGAAAGGTCCAAAAGGATACTATTTAACGGGGTAGTATCAATATGTTTAATGGAATCAACCATATTAAGTAACCTGTCAAAGTCAAGATTATTACGAGCGAAATAAAATGCAGTACTCTTCTCTTTGGAAGCTTTCTTTTTTGTGGTCTTTTCGGGTTGCTCCAATGACTGCTTAAATTCCAGTATATCTTTTTTGCATTGTTGGTAGTCGCTTTCTGTAAAGCCCAGGTCCTGGATGGAAGACATTTGAGATGTTTCAAAGAACGCCGGTATTTTTTTAAGAAAATTATCGACAGACGTGAAACTAATTTCATCTTCGTTTTCCGGCAATTGCTCCTGGTGTTTGCTACCCGCATTTTGTTCTACAGGAAGTCCAAATCCATCAGGCTTCCTCGAATAGGTCAATACATCTCTGAAGGAATGAAAACATCCGCTGCTACCACGGTGAAATGTAATTTGGGCAATTCCTGCCTTGCAGAAATCTTCAAGCATTTGCTTTTTAGAAGTCGACCGCATCATTTTTCCTGAAAGAGAGAAATAAAAAACGGAGTCGCCTTTTTGATAGAGGATACTGTTGTTCCAGGTAGACAAGCCTTTATTATCTACATCAAAAGGCAAGGTGAATTGATACGTCCAGTTACCCCTATACTCTTTTTGAAGAAATATTTTATTATCCCTGACGCCTATAAATCCGTTTGCATTGTACCCGAAGTTGTATGGCTCTATAGTTTCTGAGCCGGCAGTTTGGAACGATGCCTTCACGATATTGTTATCTGGTTTTAATTCAACAATACCTGAAGCGGTTAGAATAAAAAGGTTGCCATTTTTACACCTGGCATCATAAGCACTTAAATCGCTTTCTAAAGAATGCAAAACCTGAAAGTTGCTGTCTGATCGTACAAACGTGTTTTTATTTGTCTTGAAAAAAAGTGCCGTATTATCGCCATCAGTGAAAAAATCAATGAAATTGGACAAAGGGATCCAGTTTATTGAATCGATAGGAGTATAAAAGACAAAATCTTCCTGTTTTGCAATGATGTAATTTCCGAATAGTGCTACTCTTGAAAATTCGGGACGGCTGCTTTTATTGGTCTTGTTATATTTCTTTTGATCAAGCGGAGTAGGCAGATACTTCCAACTGCTTCCATTGTCAGTTGTATAGGCCATCAGATTCCATAAGGATGCAATGATGCCCTGGTGATTCGCATTGAAAAAGACGGAAGCAAATCGTTGTTTCGTATCCGGAATGTCGATTTTATTCCAATGAAAACCATAATCGGATGTATAAGCAATGCCGCTTCCTGCAACGCTCAGCCAGGCTTCACCGTTATCTAGTGCACAAGCATCATCTACCCATCCGCTTTGGCCAAAATCAAGCATCTTCCAGTTACGTCCGCCATTTGTGCTGTGGTAAATGAAATTGTATTTCGTTGCCTTTTCATTACCTATGAATCCGTAAACAAAACCGGTGTCTTTATTGAAGAAATAGGACCCTTCCAAAGTGGGGCCAAACAGTTCTTTTGACCGCGGATCGATACGTTGCCATGTATCATAAAGGCCGGTTGCAGTACCTACTTCGCCTGCTTTGGTTGCAAGCACAAACTTTTGATCTTTCGACACGGACAATTTGATGGCATAGCTTTGAAAGTTAAGTGGTAGTTGTGAGTATGCGGTGCAAAAACCAACGAGTTGAAGAAAGACAGCTAGCAATCTCATAACAATTGTTTATGGATAGATGCAGGGTACATGAAAATTACATAAATAAGGTACAGTTTTAATAGCGGTGTAATCGGTTTGAATTACAAGGTGAGAAGATAAACACATAAAAAAAGCTCACCCTAAAGTGAGCTTTGTGTTTCGAATGGTTGTGAAATTAGTCCCTTACCGTTCCATTTTCAATAAACCGGATCTGCACCGCTTTGGTAGTATCTGTTTGATTGGGCTGACCCATTAACAGGATGGTGTAAGCCTTTTGCTGTGCCACGTTAATGGTGCGGCTTGCCGAAGTTCCGTTAGACACGTTCACGTTTAATGAGCCGGGTGTAACGGCTATAAATGGTGATACCTGCCCGGGAGATGCGCTGTTGTTTACAAGACTTCCTTCGCCGCTGCTAATGCTGACAGTGGAGGCAGAAGTTGCTGCAATGGCATTTACATAACGAACATAGGCTTTGCCTGAACTGGCCTTTAGGCTGTCATAATTATCCTGCACTACCACGTTTTTATAATTGTTGTTCGTGCCTGTAACAAATACCGAATAATATTTGCCCGGTTCAAAAGTGTACGTTGTTGAATCCAAAAGAGTATTGGAGCCATTGTAAGCACTTAGCTGTCTTGTGCCGGAATAAATGTTCAAATAAGTACCGGTAAAGTTTCCATAATTCAGGGGAGCTCCCAAAAGGTTTCCGGACAAACCAACACTTACCGCCGGTTGATCGGTTACAAGGTTAAACGCCATCAGGGCCGAAACCTGGCTTTGCGGAACATCGTTCTTATCTTTCATACAGGCAGTAAATAAAACAGCAAGGGATACAACGCCTGCAGCTACCACAATACTTTTGCGCAACAAAAACTTTCTGATCATGATTTCCTTTTTTTAAATGATTAAATACGAATACGGCAGTTGGTAGTGGAGTGCTTCTTCAATGATTGATTGGAAGAAGAATAGGAACTGCGAATTTCGATGACATCATCGGATTGTAAACAGGTAAAGAAGATTTTTAATTTATCTTAACGTTGACGCCAAAGTGTAATGCCTTGCTAATATTTGTTCAACTGCTTGTTCGGCACAAACGTACACAACACTAACAGGGGTTTAGTTTAAATATAAATGGAGGGTTTAGCGATTGAGCTTGTTAAGGATGCTTACCATTTCTTCAGTGCTTACTATATAATCGGGATGAAAAAGATTCAACGCCTGCTCGGGCATATAGGCTATGGAAGCTTCTGCAGGATCTTGTACTATAGTAAGTCCGCCGCTTTCTTTTATTTTCTTTAGTCCTTCAGCACCATCGGCATTTGCGCCGGACAATAGTACGCCTACTAATGAGGCGCCATAAGCATCGGCAGCCGTTTCAAAACTAATGTCAATAGCAGGGCGGGAGTGATGCAGCTTTTCAGAAAAATCAAGAGAAAAAGTTTTATTCTTCTCAATGAGCAAGTGATAGTCCGAAGGTGCAATGTAAATCGTTTGATTTTCTATTGGGTCTTTGTCTTCCACTTCTTTTAACGGCCAGGATGTTTTCCCGGCAAGAAGATCAGGCAATAAGGATTCGCCCGGTTTGCGGTGTTGAATAATTACTATGGAAAGATCAAGATCAGTTCGTAAGAAAGGTAATAGTTGTATCAACACATCAAGGCTGCCGGCTGAACCACCGATGATCAGTAATTTATAATGGTTGTTTATGCTCCTTTGCGCCATATTTTTTCTTTGCCAATTTGTTTATAAGAAGAAGCGAGAGTAGAGAAACGAATGGTTTCTTTAGAGCCCAACCCCAAAAAACCAAGCGGCTCCAGGCTTTGATCGAACAATTGCAGTACACGGTCCTGCAGGTCTTTGTCGAAATAGATCATTACGTTCCTGCAAAGGATCAATTGAAACTCGTTGAAGGAACGATCGGAAACCAAATTATGTGTAGCGAAGATCATTTTCCTGGAAAGCTCCTTATCAAATTTTGCACGATCATACCGTGAAGTATAGTATTCCGAAAAAGCTCTCTTTCCTCCTGCGGCGAGATAATTCTCCGAATACTGTTTCATTTGACTGAGAGGAAAGATGCCTTCTTTTGCTTTTTCCAACACATCCGGATTAAGGTCCGTTGCGTAAAGTAATGATTTTTGAAGAAGGTTGGCCTCGTGCAATAGTATCGCCATTGAGTATACTTCCTCACCGGTTGAACAGCCGGCATGCCAGATGCGGATGAGGGGATAGGTAGCCAGTTTGGGCAATACTTCTTTTTGCAAGGTTTGATAAAAAGATGGATCACGAAACATCTCTGTTACATTCACGGTGATCTCTTCCACAAAACGTTTGAGATAGGCTTCATCACTTTTGATGCGATACCGGAACTCGGCAAAGCTTGGAAACTTGTCGAGAGTAAACAAGCGATCAATGCGGCGCTTTAAAGAAGCTTTTGAATAGTCATTGAAATCATATCCATACACATCGAGCATATCATTGAGCAACACCTGTACGTCTTCATCCCTCACCATCGTTTTCAATTGTAACTGTTCAATAAATGCAATAGCAAATCCACATCAACAGGCTTGGAAACATATTCGTTGGCACCTGCTTCCAAACATTTTTCACGATCACCCATCATGGCCTGTGCAGTTACGGCAAACACTTTGGTGCCGGCAAGTTCTTGGTCGGAACGAATCACGCCCAATGTTTCATAACCATCCATGTCAGGCATCATCATATCCAGCAAAACAATCTTTATGCCTTTATTGTTGCGAAGCATGGTTAATCCTTCATTGGCTGATGATGCCGATTGTACATCGAAGCCTTTTGCCTTCAACACTGCCTTTAATGCAAAAATGTTGCGGCTGTCATCGTCAATGATCAATACTGTTTTTTGTTCACTCATTTATATGCTTTTATCATACAACCATACTCGAAGCAGTGAAAGCAACTGGTCAATATCTACCGGTTTGGAAATATAATCCGATGCTCCGGCCTGAATGCACTTTTCTCTATCGCCGGACATTGCTTTTGCTGTGACTGCTATAATGGGAAGGTTTTTAAACTCTCTTTTCTGACGGATCTTTTGCATGGCTTCATAGCCGTCCATTTCCGGCATCATAATGTCCATCAATACAACGCTGGTGTCCGGGTTTTCTTCCAGTTGTTTCAATGCCTCTTTACCATCCACTGCAGTAATCACATTCATGTTGTGGATCTCCAGTGCCTTTGTAAGCGAGAAGATATTTCTTACATCATCATCGGTTACCAAGATCTTTTTACCTGCGAGTACTTCGTTCAATGCACCCAGGCGTTTGTATTTCGAAACCTGTTTTTCACCTTGCTTGTTTTCTTCCATCAAATGCAGGAACAGGGAAACTTCATCCAAAATGCGCTGGTAGGATTGTGCTGTTTTTACTACGATGGAATCTGCATATTGCTTGATGCGCATCTCCTCTGTTTTGGACAAGCTCTTTCCGGTAAAGATGATGATGGGAAGATCTTCCAGTCCCGGTTGTTTTTTTACCTGCTCCAATGTTTCATACGCATGCTGGTCGGGAATGCCCATGTCAAGTATCACGCAATCCACTTCGTTTTTATTCAAGGCATGAACTCCTTTGTCAACCGTGTTGGAAATTTCTGTGGCGACGTTAAAGGTTTCAAGGAAGTAAGCCAGGGCTTTTGCATGCTTTGGATTTTCTTCAACGATCAAAACCTTCTTTGAATCTTTTGTCAATACCTGTTCGATCTTTTTAAACACTTCCTGCATTTGCTCGAAAGCCACCGGCTTGTTGATGAAATCAATGGCACCTTTGAGGCGGCTTTCTTTCTTTGCTTCGATTGAGGACATGATATGTACCGGAATATGGCGTGTTGCCGGATCGCTTTTTAATTCTTCCATCACTTCCCACCCGTCTTTCACCGGTAATTGAATATCGAGAAGAATGCCTAAAGGTTTGTATTGCCTGGCGAGTTCAATGCCTTCATCGCCGCGAACCGCTACCAATCCTTTGTATCCTTTTTGATGCGTGAAGTCGAGCAGGGCTTTAGCAAACGCTGTATCATCTTCAATGATCAAAATAGTTTTATCGTTGGTGTGTACGTCTTTGCGATCATCGGGAAGGGGCTTTGGAATTTTATCAATTCGGTGTCCTTTGGTAGAAGGTTCAGCAACAGGTTTGGTTTCAACTTCAGCCCCTTGCTCTTTGTTTTTAACCACAGGCTTTTGAGCTGCAACTGATTTATTGATCGGGATATAAATAGTGAATTCACTTCCCTTCTCTGCTTCGCTGCTTAGCTTAATTTCCCCGCCTAAAAGTTTGGTGAGTTCCCTGCTGATGGATAGACCCAGGCCCGTTCCGCCGTATTTTCTCCTTGTAGAACCATCGGCTTGCTGAAAGGCCTCAAAGATGAGAGCTTGTTTTTCTGCTGGTATTCCAATTCCTGTATCCTTAACTGAGAATGAGATGAAAGAGTTATTGTCTTTCAATCTTGCGATGTTTAGTTGCACAGATCCTTGTGCTGTAAACTTCAATGCATTGGACAATAAATTCTTCAACACCTGCTCTAACCGCATTTTGTCGGTTTCAATTTGCGAAGGCAACTGGTCTTCCACATTAACAATGAAATCAATTTTCTTTTCTTTAGCCATTGGAGAGAAGAGGGCCTTCATATCTGTTACAACTCCCTGCAGTAATACTTGCTGGTACTCCAACTCCATTTTGCCTGCTTCAATCTTTGACAGGTCTAATATTTCATCGATAAGAGATAACAAACCTTGTCCTGAGCTTTGAATAACCTGTGCGTATTCAACTTGTTCTTTAGTAAGATTGTTTTCATTGTTCTCCGACAACAATCGTGAAAGCAATAACACAGAGTTCAAAGGTGTCCGCAATTCATGCGACATGTTGGCAAGGAACTCTGATTTATATTTTGTACTGAGTGCTAATTCTTCTGCCTTTCGTTGAATTTCCATATTGCGTTCAACAATTACCTGGTTTCGTTCTTCAAGCAGACGTGAACGCTCTTCCAGTTCCTGGTTGGCTTGCAGCAATTCTTCCTGCTGCACTTTTAATTCTTCTTCCGATGCCTGTAATTTTTCTGTTTGTGCTTCCAGTTCGGCATTGATGTTTTCCAACTCGCTGTGTTGTGCTTTCAACTCCTCTGCCTGTGATTGTGTTTGTTCAAACAATTCACGCAGGCGTTCATGGTCGCGGGCACTATGAATAGCCATGCCAATCGTATAGCCGGCATCTTTTAAGAAGCGGTGAACTACAGGCGGATAATCATCAAAGGAGCCAATTTCGATTACAGCTTTTAATAGTTTTTCGTAGTACACAGGAAAGGCAATGATGGCTTCGGGTTTTAGCGTACCACCTGAATAATCAACCAATAGCTCCACGCCTGATACATTGTGAAGGAAAATTTCTTTTCCTTCAAGTGCAGCCTGTCCTGCAACGGCTTCGCCAAACTGGAGTTCTTTTTTTATTTTCTCCGTATCCAATGCAACGCTGGAAAGTAAGTGTAAGTGTTTCTGGTCCGGTGAAAAATAAAAAGCACCAACCTGCGAATTCGTATAGCTCGTAATAAACCGAACAACCTTAGCGGCCAGTTCATTCAAATTCTTTTCTCCAATAATAAGGTCGTTCAATTGTGCAATACCGGTTTGCACCCAGTCTTTTTCCTGGTTTTGTATTGAAAAGGTTTGCAGGTTGTTTTTCATCTGCAATACGGCATTGCCTAAAATATCTTCATTGCTTCTTGGCGCCACTTCCACTTCAAAATGGCCACTGCCAATGGCGGCTGCAGCAGTTGTCAGTGCTTTGTTATTCTGATCAATCCGGATGATAGAACGGGCAAGGCTACCTATTGCATCATCACTCTCTGCTTTTATTTGGAGTCCTGTTGCGCCTGTTGCAATCTTTTCTGCGGCTTTGTTTAGTTCGCTTAATGTTTTTGTAATGATGGCAATTGTGTACGTGATCAAACCAATGACAAGAACAATGCTAAGGATGAGAAAAAGCAGGCTCCGGTCTCTTGCCGATTTTTCTTTTTCATAAATTTCAGTAACACCTTTCTGCGTAGTAGCTAGTGTATTGCGTTGTATCTTTTTTAATTCATCTACACCGTTGGCAGACACAGTCCACCATCGTTC
>JAGIAB010000117.1:5902-8618 GCA_017745135.1 Flavisolibacter sp. | reverse complement strand
AGAACTCTCCATGTACGAAGAGTATTGCAGGCATTTTGAAGAGATTTTCGGTCAAAGAGAAAATGCACGAATCGTTTTTTCAGGGCTTGAACCTTATATAGAGTTTATCGAATTGGGACAGGTCTTCGACAATTCGCGACTGCTTGAAGAATTCGATATGGAACATCCTATTCCTGCCCACGAATATATCATGAACAACATCAAATACCTGAAGAAAATAAATATCCTGGAAGGTGCTTTTAACCCCTAAACCAATAAGCTATGAAATCAGTTTGTAAAATACTTCTCTTTTACTCCCTTCGCTCCTTTCTGCTTTTGCTGGCATCTTGTTCAGATGACAAGCCTGCTGAAACGCGGATTGCTTTTTCTATGAGCGATACTATGTACAACCGCTGTTCTTTTTCCGTAGCACAAATACAAACGGTAAAAAATGAAGTACGGTTGTTTGGAAAGGTGGTGGCAGATAATAATAAAACTGCGCAGGTATTTCCCATCATGAGCGGAGCGGTTAAATCCATCAATGTTGAAATAGGAGATTACGTAAAGCAGGGCCAGGTGTTGGCGAGTATTCAAAGCAGTGAGGTAGCGAATTATCAAAAGCAAAAATTAGATGCGTTGAATGATGTTGCCATTGCAGAAAAAAATCTGCAGGTTGCAAAAGATCTTTATGAAGGAAAGCTCAATTCGGAAAAAGATGTAATGGCCGCAGAAAAAGAATTGGATAAAGCAAGGGCCGAATTAAAGCGCATCAACGAGATCTACAGCATTTACCAATTAAAAGCCGGATCGCTTTACCAGATCACTGCACCTACAAGTGGATTCATCGTTACAAAAAAGATCAACCGCAATGAGCAACTGCGTTCCGATGAATCGGAGCCTGTTTTCTCCATTGCAGAAATCAACGAAGTGTGGGTGCTGGCCAATGTTAATGAAACCGATATCGCCAAAATACAAACAGGGCAGGATGTAGAGATCAGTACTCTTGCTTTCCCCGGCAAAATTTACAAAGGAAAGATCGACAAGATCTTCAATGCCATTGACCCGGAAACCAAATCAATGAAAGTAAGAATCAAAGTGCCGAATGCCGATTTGAAATTAAAACCGGAAATGAATTGTACCGTGTCGGTTAAATATTCCGAACATGAAAAGATGGTAGCGGTTCCTTCCTCTGCCCTCATCTTCGATAAGAGCAAGTCTTGGCTGATGGTGTTTAACGACAAAAAGAACATTGAAAGCAGAAAGGTGGAGCTATACCGCCAGCTTAAAGACACTACCTACATAAAAAGCGGGATCGCGGAAGGAGAAACGGTGATCTCTCAGAACGGATTACTCATTTACGATGCGATTAATGACTAAACAGCATGAACAGTTTTATAAAGAACATCATCGGCTTCTCGCTGAAAAATAAATTCTTTACTTTCTTTTGGGTGGGCATTCTTGTTATTGCCGGAACTTTCAGCTTTATCAAAATCCCCATCGAGGCATTCCCCGATGTCACCAATACGCAGATCATCATTGTAAGCCAGTGGAACGGAAGAAGCGCCGAAGAAGTGGAGCGGTTTGTGACTACGCACATTGAAATTTCCATGAACAGTGTGCAGCGAAAAACCAATGTGCGTAGCATTACCATGTTTGGTCTTTCGGTGATCAAGATCATTTTTGAAGACGATGTGGAAGATTTTTTTGCCCGGCAGCAGGTCAATAACCTTCTGGCAAATGTGCAACTGCCCGATGGTGTTGAAGCTGAAATACAGCCACCTTATGGCCCCACCGGCGAAATCTTTCGATATGTTTTAAAAAGTGATGACCGCGACAGCCGCGACCTGCTCACCATTCAAAACTGGACCATTGACCGGGAATTAAGAAGTGTTCCCGGCGTAGCTGATATTGTTGCCTTTGGCGGGCAGGAAAAAATTTATGAACTGTCTGTTGATCCGGTCAAGCTGCAACAGTACGACCTAACACCGCTTGAACTTTATGAAGCCGTTTCCAAATCGAACCTCAATGTAGGTGGTGATGTGATTGAAAAGAACGGACAGGCCTTTGTGGTACGCGGCATTGGTTTGCTGGATAGTAAGCAGGATATTGAAAACACCATTGTTGATATTTTCAATGGTAATCCGTTGTTGGTAAAAGATGTGGCCATCGTTCAGGAATCCAGCAAGCCCCGCGTGGGCCAGGTAGGACTGAATGATGAAGACGATATGGTAGAAGGCATCGTAGTAATGCGAAAAGGAGAAAATCCTGCAGAAGTGTTGAAGCAGGTTAAAGCAAAGATCCATGAGCTGAATACTTCGGTTTTACCATCGGATGTAAAGATGCAAACGTTTTACGACCGCGATAACCTGATGAGCTATTGCACAAGAACGGTGATGCATAACCTTATGGAAGGGATCATTTTGGTTACCGTAATTGTTTTTCTTTTTATGGCCGACTGGAGAATCACCGTTATTGTAGCTATTGTGATTCCGCTTTCGCTTTTGTTTTCATTTTTAATGCTCCGGTTAAAAGGCATGAGTGCCAACCTGCTTTCTTTAGGTGCAATTGATTTTGGAATTATCATTGATGGCGCAGTGGTGATGGTGGAAGGTCTGTTTGTGGCACTCGACCACAAAGCACATAAAGTGGGCATGGAACGTTTTAATAAGCTGGCGAAGCTGGGCCTGATCCGCAAAACAGGAACCCAACTGGGTAAAGCCATATTCTTTTCCAAGCT
>JAGIAB010000117.1:3953-5892 GCA_017745135.1 Flavisolibacter sp. | reverse complement strand
ATAATTATTGCAGCGTTGCTTCCTATTTTTTCTTTTGAAAAAGTGGAAGGTAAAATGTTTTCGCCGCTTGCCTGGACGCTGGGTTTTGCACTGCTGGGCGCATTAATCTTTACACTTACGCTGGTGCCGGTTTTATGCAATTTGCTGCTAAATAAAAATGTAAAAGAGAAGGATAATTTCTTTACAAGAAATATAAACAAAATTGTTATCAAAGGCTTTAGCTGGACCTTTGCACATAAAAAGCTAACGCTGGTTACTGCATCCGTTTGCTTTGCGCTTACTATACTTTCCACAAGATGGCTCGGAACAGAGTTTCTGCCTCAATTAAATGAAGGCGCACTATGGGTAACTGCCGAGTACCCTATGAGTATGTCATTGCCACAGAGCGTTAAACTTACGGGTGAACTTACCCAAAAGCTCAGGCGCTTTCCCGAAGTAAAGGATGTACTTTCCCAGGCAGGAAGAAGTAACGACGGCACCGATCCTAATGGTTTTTACTTTGTCCAGTTTCAGGTGGATCTTATTCCCAAAGACAAGTGGCGGAAGGGATACAACATGGATCGGATTATTGCAGAAATGGATCATGAGCTTTCTAAAATTCAGGGCATAACTTACAATTATTCGCAACCAATCATTGATAATGTTGCGGAAGCAGCAGCAGGAGTAAAAGCTTCGAATGCAATAAAAATATATGGTAGCGATTTGAACAAGCTCGATGAAATTGCCAACCAGGTGATTGCACAAATACAGGACGTTGAAGGCATTAAGGACGTGGGTATTCTTCGCAACCTGGGCCAGCCCGAAATCAGCGTCGTGCTGAACGAAGAAAAAATGGCAATCTATGGTGTTACTAAAGCCGATGCCCAGGCCATGATTGAAATGGCTTTCGGCGGAAAAACAGCCACTCAGAAGTATGAAGGAGAAAAACGTTTTGACATCCGCATTCGCTTTGATAAAGACTACCGGAAAGATGAAAACGATATTTTGATGCTGATGGTCCCTACCATTACAGGAAATAAAATACCGTTGAAAGAAATTGCAGAGATACACCAGGTAACAGGACCGGCTTTTATCTATCGAGATAATACTAAAAGATTTATCGGCGTAAAGTTTTCAGTACGCGAAAGGGATTTGGGAAGCACCATTGCCGAAGCGCAAAAGAAAGTAAATGCCAGCATCAGTTTACCTTCCAACTATTCTATGGGCTGGACCGGTGAATTTGAAAACCAGGTAAGGGCCGGTAAGCGTTTATCACAGGTAGTGCCTCTTAGTTTGCTGCTGATTTTTGTGTTGTTATTCATCTTGTTCAATAATGCCAAAGACGCAGCATACGTGTTGATCAATGTTCCCTTTGCACTGATCGGTGGTATTTTGGCACTTCATCTTACCGGTATCAACTTCGGAATTTCTGCAGGTGTAGGATTCATTGCTTTGTTTGGCATCTGTGTTCAAAACGGTGTCATCCTCATTTCCGAATTCCACAGGCAGACAAAAACTGTAAGTGATCTGAATAAAGCGATCATAAATGCAGTAACATTAAGAACACGTCCTGTGGTAATGACAGCATTGATGGCGGCTATTGGATTGTTGCCTGCTGCACTAAGCACTGGCATTGGTTCCGAAAGTCAAAAGCCTTTGGCAGTTGTCATCATTGGGGGACTGGTAACAGCTACGATTTTTACTTTACTGGTGTTCCCTGTTATTTATTACAGGGCCCTGCACCTTAGAGAAAAGAAGAGCTTAATGAAACACTTGTGATTTCGGATGTATACATTTCATTAGAAGAACATGCTTTCTTTAAAAAGGGGGTAACACGAATGAGTTCTTTGCACCATCCACGTCTATGCTCACTTTTTTGATTTAGTGGATGAAAAAATGATCACGAGAAGAATGATGATACCAATAACAGGGAACACCAGTAAAGTAAAAATCGTAGCTG
>JAGIAB010000117.1:0-3943 GCA_017745135.1 Flavisolibacter sp. | reverse complement strand
GAAAAACGTTTCCATAAATGGTCAATTGTATTTTTTAAGGAGATGAATAAAATCCTTTTCTTTTAGTTTGCCATTTATCGGTATGCGATAGATATGAAACTGGTGCATTGTAGAGAGCTCATTGGTGCGGCTTCCTTTTGTAAAAGCCAGTACTATTTTCTGCTCTTGCAGTACTTTGTACATTTTTCGAACCTTCCAAAACCATTGCCATCTCAGGCCGCCAGGATAGGCCAGAGCTTTAATGATCGGCAGATTAAGCTTTTCAAAGAGGGCAATGGCATGTTGTAAATCATAGCGGATAATTTCTGGTGTTGATTGGGAAAAGTTAAGGCAATCATATCCCTGTAGCCCTATTTCAAAACCTTGTTGCTGCAATTGTTTCAGTTGTTCAATGTTCATATAGGAATAAGAAACATCATTCTGTGGGTAACAGCTTTTAAGACTGGTGCTCGCAGTAACAAAAAACACGGCATGAAACCCGGTTTTTTTCAAAACAGGCGCTGCATGTTCGTACTGGCTGATATATCCTTCATCAAATGTGATGAGTACCGGTTTGGAAGGGAGGTTGCCTTCCTTCATGATATAGTTATAAAGCTCGTTGCAGGTAATCGGGTTGAATCCATTTTCTTTCAGCATGGAAAGCTGGTCTTGAAAATCGTTGACGGTAACAGTATCGGAGTCGTTTGTTTCAAGATGCAGTTTTTGGTATTGCAGAACAGGTAATTTCACAGGATTAAAAATTAATGACCCGGTGGATTGCGGTAAAAATGCAAGCGATACCTGCGTATCGCCTGCGATTAGGACAAAAAAATATAAATATCGGGACTAAGCTAATCGGGGCGACCTTAAAAACAGCTTAAGCATTTATCCATCATCGCTTCCTTTACAACCTTTCCGTTTCTTTTAACATACATTGGAGCATTAAGCTCATTTTAAGCTGGCAGCATTTAATTTTCTATTCCAAATTCAGCATGAAAAGAAAACTACTATAGGAAACAATATCAATTAACAGTTATAGCAGGCAAAAAATGGACGCAAAAAAATTCATTATTGAATACGACTACTTTGGTATTTCCGGCTCGGCCGAGGTAAAGGAAAAAACAGGCAACGCAGAACAGTACTATAAATGTTTTTTACATTCTTCCGCAGACGTGATCTCTATTAAAAAAGTAAAGGAGGAAACATTGGCTTACTGGATTGATATTGCATCCGGCACCGTGACTCCGCTTTCGCACATACTCGGCCAGGCTATCGAAAGTAAAATCTAGGCAGTCATAAAATACAATTCGTGTTCTTCAAGTGCTTTTATAAAATCTCTATAGTGGCTGCCTTGTGTCATTATCTTCAACACTCACTGAAATAGTCCTTTCTTTCCTCCAAACAATAACATTGAAAAATAGAGTATTTTGTAGCTGCAATTGATAGCATCAAATGCAATGAAAAAGCAAAAACACAAGGGTTAACGGACAGAACATGCTTTACAAGATGTCGAATGATGAGAAGTGAAGATTCACGGCATCAAAGTAATTCGGTCAATGGAGTGGAAGTAAAATTTTGCTGTGCAAGGCTTCACTGGGTGGTGATAATACAGTTCCTGAATGCCACTGCTGACGAAGCCGGGAAGTGTTTGCAAAACTTTCAAATACACCGATAAACCAACTGTTTGTTATGACTAAATTTTTTTTGCCTCTGCTCCCGGTTTTACTTCTCTTTTCGTGTAATAATAGTAAGGATCCAAAAGAAAACATCTCACAGGCCATTGGCTGTTACAGTCCAAAAATCACTGACAAAGACTGGTATTCATCAGGTAAAAAAGCCCCGGTATTCAAAGGGTTGGAAGGCATCAGTTTCAAAATTTCAACCACCAGTAAAGAAGTACAACAATATTTTAACCAGGGATTGATGCTTTCCTACGGTTTCAATCATGCAGAAGCAGCAAGATCATTTTATGAAGCGACCCGTTTGGATTCTGCATGTGCCATGGCCTTTTGGGGCTACGCTTTGGTGCTGGGGCCAAATTATAACGGTGGCATGGAAGAGGATAATTTTCAAAGAGCCTATGAGGCAAGTGTAAAAGCGCAATCTCTTTCCAAAAATTGCACACCAAAAGAAAAAGCGCTTATTGAAGCATTAACGACAAGGTATGCAGCGCAGCCGCCTGCCGATCGAACAACTTTAGACAGGACTTATGCGGCAGCAATGAAAAAAGTATATGAGCAATATGCTACCGATCCCGATATTGGTGCGCTTTATGCCGAAGCTTTGATGGACCTGCATCCCTGGGATTTATACGACAAGAAAACAAAGAAACCCAAAGCCTGGACGCCGGAACTGATTAACGTATTAGAGCATCTTATGAAAATCAATCCTTCGCATCCGGGAGCACATCATTTTTATATTCATGCGCTTGAAGCTTCGGCCACACCTGAAAAAGCACTGGCAAGTGCAAAATTGCTGGACACTTTGGTTCCCGGAGCGGGGCACCTGGTGCACATGCCTTCGCATATTTACATCAATACCGGCGACTATCATCTGGGAACACTCTCCAATCTGCGGGCTGTGGAAGTGGATAGCATTTATACTACAGCCTGTCATGCTCAGGGTGTTTATCCGCTTGCTTATTATCCGCATAATTATCATTTTTTGGCCGCAACGGCTACGTTGGAAGGTAATTCAGGGATAGCCTGGATGGCTGCACAAAAATTACAGCAGCATACTGCAACAGATATTATGGATCAGCCGGGATGGGGTACCTTGCAACATTACTACACCATACCTTACTACATTGCCGTAAAATTCGGGATGTGGGACACGATTCTTTCCCTTCCCTCACCGGTAAAAGATCTTACTTATCCAAAGGCAGTCTGGTATTATGCAAGGGCAATGGCCTATCTGGGAAAGCAGGACCTGGCAAATGCACAAAAAGAAATGGCCAGCCTTAAAACTTTGGCTGCTGATACCGCCCTGCAACATCTTACGGTGTGGGATATCAATACTACGGCCGATCTTGTACAGATTGCAGTGAAAATAGTAGCTGCCGGAATTGCGGCGAAGCAAAATCAATTAGATGTCTCTGTTGCCTCACTTAAAGAAGCGGTTAAAATAGAAGATGGCCTCAATTATAATGAACCTCCCGATTGGTTTTTCTCTGTAAGGCATCATTTGGGAGCGGTATTGATGCGGGCCGGAAACTACAGTGAAGCTGAAAAAATATACCGGCAGGATTTGCAAACATGGAAGAAAAATGGTTGGGCCCTGATAGGATTATACAATTCACTAAGTCTTCAGAAAAAAGATGAGGAAGCACAAACAGTTAAATCTGCTTTTGACCAGGCATGGCAATATGCTGATGTGAGAATTGAGTCTTCTTCGGGTATAGTCAATTAATGGATGCGCAAAAAGCTGTTGCCGATTTTTTGTCGTTACAGATTCTCACTGATTATAAGGAATTTTCTATGCATTTACCCAAAGACCTTTTTAATGCCAGGCCGACAATAAATGGATAACAGGTCAACCCATTGATCCAAATTTTATTGCATTCCCGGGCAGGTATATTTATTCCTATATCGAATCAATCAGGAAAGCAATGAATCACTATTTCCTCACGAATTTTATTGGATGCTTTGGCACTCGTATTCGCAAATCGGATGATGCTGATGCGACAAATCGTGGATTAAGAATTCCGGTTCATCAAAAGATTGCCTGATGATGGTATCATGTTTTTCCTTCAGTGTCCTGGTAAAGCTCCGGATATAGCCAGGGTAAATGATCTTCTCTTTTTCCAGTGGAACAGAATCAATCAGGTCATTGCTGATATACATCAATAGTCGCATAGGGATTTTTGTAAAAACTCCGCAAAGGAACTGCGTAAAACAACGTTTTCCAATAAGTATTTATCCATAATTTTCCTTATCAGATATACGATTGTCGCTATGTATTGTAA
>JAGIAB010000116.1:4753-8637 GCA_017745135.1 Flavisolibacter sp. | reverse complement strand
ATGATTGGCAACGGAAACTAAGGCCAGCATCGAGAACAACATCACCATTTTAATTCCAAAGCGTTTTAAAAAGAACGGAATTGCCAGGATAAATAGGGTTTCCGACATCTGTGAAATCGAAAGAATAATGGTTGAATACTTTACAACGAATGAATCTTTATATTCAGCAATATCACCAAAGCTGCTTAGGAAAGAATCGCCATACATGTTTGTCAACTGCAAGGCGGCTCCAAGAAACATGGAAAAAATAAAAAACAAAGCGATCTTGTAGTTACTAAACAATTTAAACGCTTTCAACCCCAACTGCTCTGCTAAACCCGCATCTTTAGAAATGGATCTTGGCGGCGGACATTTTGGTAAGGTAAAAGCAAATACACCCAATATAATGGCAGCAATAGCCCCAATAATAAACTGGTTGGCGTTTGCCTTGCTTCCTGTAAGATTTGTTGTCCACATTGCTACAATAAAACCAATGGTTCCCCAAACACGAATGGGCGGAAACACTTTTACAACATCATGTCCTTCCCTTTTCAAAATGGTATAAGCCACGGCATTTGATAAAGAAATGGTAGGCATGTAGCAAATCATCGCGGCAAAAATCACATAGTATAAAGTATCAGGATCGTCCACTCTTGGAACATAAAGAAGAACTAAACCGTACAAAATATGAAGTATCCCATAAAGTCTTTCAGCATTCACCCATTTGTCAGCAATGATGCCTGTAAGCGCAGGCATAAACAAGGAAGCCAACGCCATCGTTGAAAATATGGCTCCAAACTGAGGGAAGGTCCAGTGCTTTGCGTTCAAACAATAAGTACCAATCGTTATCAACCAGGCTCCCCAAACAAAAAACTGAAGGAAACTCATTAACGTAAGCCGAAACTTAATATTCATCCGGATCGTTTTAATTGGCGGTAAGTTAAATAGTTTTATGAGTACAAAAGGCAATCTTACTCACATCTTCTCCCTGAAAAAACAAACCGTTAATCCTTTCGGTGTTCAACCATTAAAACTAACCTATATCATAAATTACTTTCGTCAACTGCCTAACTTTGCTGGGCAAATACAAACCTATGACCGAAGAAGTGCTGGTGGCAAAAGCGCCATTTAAGAATGCAGATCCTGAATTGCAAACCATAGCTGATAAAATTTATACCGGCGAACGACTTTCAAAAGAAGATGGATTGTTGCTTTTCCAAAAAGCTGATCTTCCTTTTGTTGGTGCATTAGCTAATTATGTTCGTGAAAAATTGCATGGTGATAAAGTTTATTTCAACCGCAATTTTCATATTGAGCCCACCAATGTTTGTGTATTCAGTTGTAACTTCTGCTCTTACTCCCGCTTGTACGCACATCGTGAAGAAGGATGGGAACTAAGCATGGATGACATGCTCAACATTGTAAAAAAATATGACGGTCAGCCAGTAACCGAAGTGCATATTGTTGGTGGCGTTCACCCGAAAATGAATTTATACTTCTTCGTTGATCTGCTGAAAGCCATTAAAGCTCACAGGCCCGATCTGCACATTAAAGGATTTACGGCTGTTGAACTGGATTACATGTTCCGTAAAGCGAAACTCACAAATGAAGAAGGCGTAAAGGTTTTGAAGGAAGCAGGGCTGAATTCAATACCAGGCGGTGGTGCCGAAATTTTTGATGAAGAGATCCGCGAAAAGATTTGTGCAGATAAGGTTGATGCTGAAGGCTGGCTTGCTATTCATGAAGCCATTCACAATGCAGGCATGCATAGCAACGCTACTATGCTCTATGGCCATATTGAAAAATATGAGCATCGTATTGATCATATGGATCGTTTAAGACAACTGCAGGATAAAACCGGAGGCTTCAATACATTCATTCCGCTCAAATTCCGTAATGGCGATAACGATATGAGCAATGTGCCGGAAGTAAGTTTGGTGGAAGACCTAAAAATGTATGCGATAGCACGTTTGTATATGGATAACTTCCCTCACCTGAAAGCTTACTGGCCAATGCTTGGGCGTCAGAATGCTCAACTAACTCTTTCTTTCGGTGTGGATGATATTGACGGCACCATTGACGACACCACAAAGATCTATTCAATGGCCGGCGCCGAAGAGCAAAAGCCTGAAATGACAACAGATGAAATTGTAACACTCATCAAGCAGGTAAAGCGCAAGCCGGTTGAAAGAGATACTTTGTATAATGTGATTACTGAGTATTAATTACGGAGAACTCGTAAGTTTTATCACTAAAACTCTATTTTAATAGCTTTTTGAAACCCTTGTAATAACGAGGGTTTTTTATTTGCATTAGTCCTCAGCTTAGACTAGTAAACCCGAGATTTTAGTACTGGATATAGTGTGTTAACTAAATTAGACACAGTATCTGAAGTATCACTCTATAGATATATTTTGGAAATTGTTTATTAGGTTTCAGAAGTTCAGGCACAGCAGTGCCAAATTGTATGATTAAATTTTAAGCTTGCAACTAATTTTTTGAGAAGCTTTGCATCTGCCAAACTTTTGAAACTAATCTCCGGCTTTTCCAGACTTCTTCTTTTTTTCTTCTGCACGCCTTATGTTCTTTTCTGAAAACTCCATCAGCTTTTTTTCATTAATATTTCCCTCATTATCTCTAATTAGCTCTTCCATGGATACCCTTTTTCCAAAAAGGTTAAAAACGTTTTCCACATGCACCCATTTGCCTTCCTTCCACTTAAAACCTTCGTATTCCCCATCCGGTATAAATGTATAAGGTTTATAGGCGTCACCAGACTCTGAGACTAGGTGACTAAACAAAATCATCTGTTCGTTTTCTGTATAATTCAAAAAAGCTGTTGCCTCTTTTCTATATTCAAGGCTGTACCGGTGTTGTACAGTTTTCTGAATACTATCTTGTTCAAAGGAAAAGACACACCTCCCAAACTCAGGTTCACCCTCGTTGTCAAACGAGAGCACTTCAATCCACTTTTTATTGCTAAAGGTTAAGTGAGGGTCAAAGCCAAAAAGGGTATAATAACTTTTTCCTGCAAACCGGGTTTTGATCATATTGTAATACACTGCTCCGATCCAGGTATCCTTTGACCGCACTGAATCCAACGGCGTGGTAGAAAACTCTGAAAAATCTTTGAGAGGAATAAGCTTTAGGGAGCCATCTAACGTTTTCATTTGAATAGCGCCACGCTGCCTGCTGTAAGTATCAAAGGAAAGAGACCAGGTAAAGATTTTGAATGAACTATCTGGGGCGTAGAGTTTAGAAATGCCTTTAAGAGAGTCAAAAGGGTAATAGAAAGAATGTTTGATCTGCAAGGCCCGGACAAAGGTTTTGATAAATGCGCTATCAGAACGCATCCTTTCTGCCACACCATTTTCTACATATAGATTTTTTGCCAATATCTTTAAGGTATCTTCTTTCCGTGTGAGTGATTTTAGATCAGGCGTACTTATTTTTTGAGCCTCGGCAGACAAGGTAGTAAGCAGCAAACTTAAAAAGTAAACTGATATTGACTTCATAAGGATTGACTAATTGCAGCTTAAGTAAACGATGAATTTAAAGTTTTAGTGTCTTTGCAAATCATTTCTGTTATACCTTTTTTCAAAGCCAGTGCGAATTATTCTCTTCAATCTTCATAATTTGGTAAAGCCTGATTCTTTCCTTAATTATATCAGATATGAAACTAACCTGCTTGTTTTTCAATTTTGCTTTTCTCATTTCGGCACTAAACACCTCGGCTCAAAAACTTGCCGATCCTATTCTTTTATGGCCCGATGGCGCACCCGGTGCAACAGGCAACAGTGATGAAGATAAACCTGCTATTATTCCTTTCGTTCCTGAACCATCAAAACAAAATGGCGCTGCAGTTTTAGTAGTTCCTGGTGGAGGTTTCACTATTCGTGCAGTGG
>JAGIAB010000116.1:240-4743 GCA_017745135.1 Flavisolibacter sp. | reverse complement strand
GCAGTGGACCACGAAGGTGTATTGGTGGCACAATGGCTCAAAGACCATGGCATTACTGCCTTTTTATTGCGTTACCGTTTGAGACCGCTTTATACCCGTAACGATTGGATCAAAGATGGACAAAGAGCCATGCAATACATCAGGGCACATGCCGGCGAGTATAAGATTTCTACTGACCGTGTTGGCGCAGTTGGTTTTTCTGCAGGAGCTACGCTTATCGCAGATATGACGTTGAATGCAACGACTTCTCAAACCAACGCAACAGACCCGTTAGAACGCTTTGGATCAAAACCTGATTTTTTGATTCTTGCTTATGGTTCCATGCGCATTCCAGCCAGTGCAGATTCAATTGCTGTTGCCAGTTTTCCACCAACCTTCATGTACGGAACTGCAGAAGACAGGAGTAGTAATGGTGGCATGCAGGAAATGTTCAATCGTTTATATCGTGCAAACGTTCCTGTAGAAGCACACTTTTTTCAAAATGGTATACATGGAACCGGTTTTGCTTTAGGAGATCCTGTTCTGGGCCAATGGACAAACCTCTTACATAACTGGCTGGCAGTTGGCGGATTTCTTACCAGCAAACCTCAGGTTGCTTTATCCGGTGTAGTAAAACTGGATGCCTCTCCGCTGGTAAAAGGCATGATCATATTCACACCTGCTGATAATCGCAATGCACCTCCGGTTATTGTGTACATCAACAACACCGGCACGGGTGAGTTAGGGCGATTTTTAGTACCCAAAGATCAGGGCCCGGTGGAGGGAAAATATAAAGTGGAAGTAAGGCAAGATGCGACCCGCTGGGTTAGCAATTCCCGCGAACCTTTTATGATCAGCATGATGGATAAACAAAACAAAGGCACATTGACTAATGCCGACAGAAAAGAATGGGGCGACTATATACGAAACCGGGATTTATCCCCAAGCATTTACAACCAGCGCATCTATTCCCGCAAGCATCCAAACGACCAACAGGATTATGTGGTAGATATTAAAGAGGGCAAAGAGGTATTGATCGAAGTGTTTAGTGAGTAAAACATCATTCTTTGTGATTGACTTTCAGGTTAATTTTCGTTAATCACTTATTGCTCTGTGCAATTTTAACCTATTTTTATCGCTCACTAATTGCTGTTTCAAACACCTATTGCTAATGACAACTAAAAGATTGCCTGCAAAGATTTCACTTGCAGCTACCGTAGTATTCTCACTATTTATCTTCGCAACTTTCAATTCAGATTCGCCAAGGAACAACATTTATTCTACCTGGAAATCGTATGGCGGAACTGCAGACCAGTCCAAATTTTTTGATGCTTCACAAATCACCAAAGAAAATGTAAACCAGATGAAGGTGGCCTGGGTTTATCCTACCATGGATTCCATGCCTAATTTTTTCAGTCCCATTGTGGTTGATACCATTATGTATGTAATGGCAAAAAACTCTTCGCTGGTAGCCGTGAATGCCCTGACGGGTAAGGAAATCTGGATTCATGCCAATCTCCAGGGCCTGACCAGAAGAGGTATCAATTATTGGGAAAGCAAAGACGGTAAAGACAAACGCCTCATTTTTACACTTAATAATACTATACAGGCTATAAACGCAGTAACCGGAAAATCAATTATGAGTTTCGGTACCAATGGTTATGTAGATATGAGAAAAGGACTGGATCGCGATTATACGTCGATAAGAAGAATGCAGTCCATGATGCCCGGTGTAATATTCGAAGACCTGATTATTATGGGATCTTCTCCTGGTGAAGGTTATTTTTCTCCGCCTGGCCACGTAAGAGCTTATAATGTGGTAACAGGAAAACTGGTTTGGACCTTCCACACTATTCCACATCCTGGAGAATATGGTTATGAAACCTGGCCGAAGAATGCCTACAAATATGTTGGCGGAGTAAATGTGTGGAGTGAAATTTCGGTGGATACGAAAAGAGGGATTGCTTATCTGCCCATCGGCTCCCCCACTTACGATTATTATGGAGCGGACCGTTTAGGAAGCAATTTGTTCGGAAACAGCCTTGTGGCAGTCAATGCACGCACAGGAAAACGTATCTGGCATTTTCAGACAGTGCACCACGATTTATGGGATTATGACCTGGCTTCTGCTCCCCAGCTGATAACTGTGAATAAAGACGGCAAACAAATTGATGCCGTAGCTGTGGCTACCAAGCATGGCTTTGTGTTCGTGTTTGACCGAGTAACGGGTAAACCTATTTTCCCTATTGTAGAAAAACCTTTCCCTGCCAGTAACATGCCAGGCGAAAAAGCATGGCCTACGCAACCTATCTCTTCCCTGCCAAATTTTACAAGACATGAGATCACCAAGGAAGACCTCAACCCTTATTTCTCTGAAGAAGAAAAACAGAAATGGTATAAAAGAATTGACGCCGCTAAAACGGGCCTGTTCACACCTCCATCTGATAAATATGAAACGATCATATCGGGAGCATTGGGCGGAGCTAATTTTGGTAACACGGCTTCCGATCCTGGTAAAGGCATGATGTATATTTTATCGCAGGACTATCCATCTGTTTACAAACTGGAAAGAATTAAATCACCAAGAGAATTAATGTCGGCGGATGATGTACAAAAAGCAAAAACAGCATATACGCAATTTTGCAAATCCTGCCATGGCGATAATATGACGGGTAGAGGAATTGCTCCATCGATTGTAAACGCCGGGCAGCGAGTGGCATTTGATGATTTTAAAACGCTGATCTCAGTAGGCAAAGGCCAAATGCCTGGTTTTGCACATATTGATGAACAAAGAGTAGCAGCCATCTATCGTTACTTAGGTGGCAATCCCAATATGAGATTTGGCGCTTTTGGCGGCAGAAGACAGGAACCTAAAATGCCTGATGGACCTGTTGTGGCATCTGGCGGTGCACCTGTTAAAGCGGACGAAAAACCTGCTCCGTCGATGACGGATTATCCTGCAGGCGTCCCTCACCCTGCCAACCGTTATAGTACTGACTATGGAACTTCCTGGCCAAACCTGCTAAGTCCAACATGGTCATGGGTATCGGCTTATGATCTCAATACGGGAACTGTTAAATGGAAAAAACCACTTGGTGAAACGTCTGCTACAAAAGGAGATAAAACAACCGGTTCACCAATCGGGTCACAAAGGAAAGGAATGGTGGTTACTTCTACGGGAATACTGTTCTGTACCGGTAAAGGCGGAAAGTTGTATGCATATGATTCTGAAAATGGTAAGCTTTTATGGGAAACCACTCTTAGTCATGAATCAAATGCTCAGCCTATGATGTATGAATTGAACGGACGCCAGTATTTAGTAGTAAACGCAACGGCCAATTTTGCAAGGGATAATGACGATCATTCAAAAGAATCGGGTGCCTTACCAAGAGGATATGTAGTATATGCACTTCCAGATAAATCTGACACCGTTTCAAAATAAATAATCAACCAGACAACAGCCAATACTTAGTATTGGCTGTTTAATTTTTATAACATGAAAAGAGTTTTTTTACTTGCAAGCCTGCTGCTTTCTTTTGGCATCATTCAGCTTTCTGCACAATCAGATAATAACTGGTCTGCAAAAAAGGCTAATAAATGGTTTAAGAAAAAGGAATGGTTGAATGGAGCATCTTACACCCCACACGCATCAATCGATAAGGTAGAATTTGCAAAGCAGTATCATTTAAACCAGGCCTATTGGGACAAAGCTTTTGCTTTTCTTAAAAATACCGACCTGAAAACGCTTTCTATTGGCAGGCATAATATAGATGGAGATAATGTTTATGCAACCGTCCAGGAATCTCCTACAAAAGATCTCGAGAAAACTGCTTTTGAATCGCACCGCAAGTATATCGATCTTCAATTGGTGATAACAGGAGAAGAAAATATGGGTAAAGCTCCCCTTAGTTCTGTTACCGTTAGCAAACCTTATGATGAAAGAACGGATCTTGCCAATTATACCGGCGATGGAAAAATTTATAACGTACAGGCAGGAACCTTTATGCTTTTCTTTCCAAAAGATGCCCACCGGCCTAATATTACTCCTGGCGGAAACAAGGTGGATAAGAAGATCGTGATAAAAATAAAAGTGGCTTAATAAGGAACAATTCCCTGAGAGATTGCCGTTCCTAACAGCATAATGATTCATACGATCTCTTTCCCTTTAATGAGTAATAATCTTTGGAACAGGCAATCTATTGCCAGGACTATTGGAGAATTCTTTTCTTCAGTTTAAATTGTACTATTAATTCTTAAAAATATGAACGAAGAAATTCTCTTTTCGTCGCCGGAACAAATTGCCAGAGACCAGCAACGCTTTATTTCCAAAGTATATGGCTGGATGGCTGCTGCATTAGCGATTACAGGAATGGTTGCCTGGTGGGCATCTACTTCCGAAGCTGCACTTGGTTTCATATACAGTAACCCGGGTATATTAATCGGGTTAATGATCGTCAAACTTTTATTGGTGGGCAGTCTTGCCGGTTGGGTTAATAAAATGTCGTCGCAAACAGCTACTGCTAT
>JAGIAB010000116.1:0-230 GCA_017745135.1 Flavisolibacter sp. | reverse complement strand
CATTATTTATTCCATACTTACCGGTTTTGTTTTTTCCGGATTGTTTCTCATTTACACAGCCGGTTCTCTTGCTTCTACATTTTTAATTACAGGCGGCATGTTTGCCATAATGAGCATTTATGGCTGGACAACGGGTAATGATCTTACAAAATTTGGAAGCTTACTAATAATGGCACTTTTTGGGTTGATCATTGCCACTATCGTTAATATCTTTTTGAACAGCACGATGC
>JAGIAB010000115.1:3017-8690 GCA_017745135.1 Flavisolibacter sp. | reverse complement strand
GGCTCAATAAATATAAAATCCGTTTGGAAGAATTACCTCAGCCGAGAGTAATGTTTACGGATATCGATCACGACCAGATTTTCAAATATCAAAAAGTATTTGGTTACTCTACCGAAGATTTGGAAACCATAATTGCACCAATGGCACTGGATGGCAAAGAGCCTGTCGGTTCTATGGGCTCTGATGTGCCTCTTGCAGTATTGAGTGATCAACCGCAACATATCAGCAGTTATTTTAAACAATTATTTGCACAGGTTACCAATCCGCCAATTGATCCCATTCGTGAAAGAATGGTGATGTCTTTGGCTACGTTTGTTGGCAACAATGGAAATTTATTGAATGAAGATCCATTATCCTGTCACAGCTTAGGATTGAAGCATCCGATTCTTAGCAACTATGAACTGGAAAAGATCCGGAGTATTGATACAGGAATCTTCCAGGCAAAAACATTGCAATGTTATTTCCGTGCCGATGGCAAACCCGGATCTCTAAAAAAAGCTTTGGACCGCCTTTGCCGCTATGCCGTTGATGCAGCCGAAGACGGTTTTGAGGTTTTGATACTTACCGATCGTGCCATTGATTCTGACCATGCACCTATTCCATCTTTATTAGCAGTAGCAGCGGTTCACCATCATTTAATCAGAAAAGGTTACCGTGGACAAGTGGGGTTGGTTGTTGAAGCCGGAGATGTTTGGGAAGTTCATCACTTTGCCTGTTTGGTTGGGTTTGGCGCCACTGCCATCAATCCTTATCTCGCCCTTGCAACCATTCGTGATATAAAAGATAACGGCCTGATAAAAACAAACCAGGAAGAAAAGCAACTGCAAAAAAATTACATCAAAGCAGTTAACGATGGTTTGCTGAAAGTGTTCTCCAAAATGGGTATCTCCACTTTGCAGTCGTACCAGGGAGCACAAATTTTCGAAATACTGGGTATCAATAAATCTGTAGTTGATCAATATTTCACCGGTGCGGTTTCGCGTATTGAAGGAATGGGCCTTGATGAAATTGCAAGAGAAGTTTTAGCCAAACATCAATTTGCATTCAGCAAACAAACAATGCCTTTTGAACAGTTGACAACAGGCGGTGTCTATCAATGGAAACGCAAAGGTGAATTCCATTTATTCAATCCGCAAACCATTCACCTGTTACAACAAGCTACAAGCAAGAATGATTATCAGACTTTCAAAAAATATTCGAAGCTGGTAAACGACCAGGGCGAAAAGGCTTGTACACTAAGAAGTTTATTCGAATTCAAACGCAACAGGCCTTCTATTCCTATCAATGAAGTAGAACCTGCAGAAAATATTTTGAAACGCTTTGCCACAGGCGCCATGAGCTTTGGTTCTATTTCACACGAAGCTCACTCCACACTTGCCATTGCCATGAACCGCATTGGTGCAAAAAGCAATACAGGTGAAGGTGGTGAAGATGAAATCCGTTATCAGCCATTACCTAATGGCGATTCGATGCGCTCTTCTATTAAACAAGTGGCGTCTGCACGTTTTGGTGTAACCAGTTACTATCTCACCATGGCAGATGAACTTCAAATCAAAATGGCGCAAGGTGCAAAGCCAGGTGAGGGCGGACAATTACCAGGACATAAAGTGGATGAATGGATTGGAAAAGTTCGTCACTCTACTCCGGGTGTTGGTCTCATCTCTCCTCCTCCTCACCACGATATTTATTCAATCGAAGATTTAGCTCAATTAATTTTTGATCTAAAGAATTCCAATAGAGCTGCACGCATTAGTGTAAAGCTGGTTTCAAAAGCAGGCGTTGGAACTATCGCAGCAGGCGTTGCCAAAGCCAAAGCAGACGTGATATTAATCGCAGGCTTTGACGGAGGAACAGGTGCTTCACCAATCAGTTCTATCAGGCATGCTGGCTTGCCATGGGAATTAGGTCTTGCAGAAACACATCAAACTCTTGTAAAAAATAAATTACGCAGCCGTGTAATAGTTCAGGCTGATGGTCAGTTAAGAACAGGACGTGATATTGCTATTGCCACTTTATTAGGTGCAGAAGAATGGGGCATTGCCACAGCAGCTCTCGTTGTTGAAGGTTGTATCATGATGCGCAAGTGCCACGAAAATACCTGCCCTGTTGGTGTAGCCACACAGAATCCCGAATTAAGAAAACGCTTTAAAGGCAATCCTGATCATGTAGTGAACTACTTCAAAATGGTTGTACAGGAATTGAGAGAGATCATGGCGGAATTAGGCTTTAGAACGGTTAATGAAATGGTTGGACAAGTTGACAGCCTTGAACCAAGAAATGATATTAAGCACTGGAAGTATGGTAAACTTGATCTCTCTCCTGTTTTATTCAAAGAACCCAATTCTTTATACACAGGTTTGTACAAGAACGAAGAGCAGGATCATGGTTTGAAAACTCAAATTGACTGGAGATTATTAGAAGCAGCAAAACCTGCATTGGAGAAAAAAGAAAAAATTTACGAATCATTCAGAGTTATTAATACCGATAGAACAGTTGGAACGATTTTGTCCAACGAGATTTCAAAAATTTATGGTTCTGCAGGCTTGCCCGATGATACCATTCATTTCAAATTTACCGGTACTGCAGGACAAAGCTTTGGCGCCTTCAACACCAAAGGTGTTACACTTGAATTAGAAGGTGATGCCAACGATTATTTTGGCAAAGGTTTGTCCGGTGCCAGACTGGTTGTGTATCCTTCATCAAAGGCAAACTTTGTTCCTGAAGAAAATATCATCATCGGTAACGTTGCGTTCTATGGTGCCACGTCCGGTAGCGCCTACATAAGAGGTAAGGCAGGCGAACGTTTCTGCGTTCGTAACTCCGGTGTGCATGCAGTTGTTGAAGGTGTTGGCGACCATGGTTGTGAGTACATGACCGGCGGACGTGTAGTAGTGTTGGGTGATACCGGAAGAAATTTTGCTGCGGGTATGAGCGGTGGCATTGCTTATGTGTACGATGTGAAAGGAAATTTTGCCATCATGTGTAACAAGGAAATGGTTGACCTGGACCCTGTAATCAATGGCGATAGCGAGGAATTGAAAACGATGATTGAAAATCATTTCAAGAATACAAAGAGCACTGTTGCCAAATTCATTTTAGACGATTTTGAGAACCAGTTGAAGAATTTCGTAAAAGTATTTCCAAGAGATTATAAGAAAGTTTTGCTGGCGAAAGCAAATAGTGGAGTTCCTGTTGGAGTTTAATCCCCCTGTCCCCCTGAAGGGGAGACTTAGGTCGGAGATACATTTCGATAGCAATAGTTCTTTTAAATAAGATTGATGATTATGTAGCAAGCCAATTGCTACTATCAACACCTGTTGTGTCACTCACTTGTGCGTTCAGAACTTTGTTGAACATTTTGCAAGTGCCATCACATCAATTGCCGTCGCTTTTAAGCGACGGATAAGAAGAGGCTTCTGCGCCGTCTTTAGCCACATTCATCGGCAATTTGGCTAAAGCCGGTTGCAATAAATTTTATGATCCCCGACTTAAAAGTCGGGGCAATTGAATGAAAACTCTTCGAATGTGATGATAAGAATTACAAAGCGTACACGAGTGCGACGCAAGGGAAGCTAAATGGTAGTAATGCAGATCGGTTCAAAAAAATTAGCATCATCAAAAAGAACACACCAAAAAATTACAAATACTGATAGACCTGTTTTTGTTTAAACAAGTACTAGAAGAAGAAAAGGCAAACGAAAACGGAAAACAAAAACAGTAAAACAAAATTTAAAACAGAAACGCTTCAATAATTAAAACATGGCGAAGACCACAGGTTTTTTAGAATTCACAAGGGACTTACCGGAAAAGCGTCCGGTTGAAGAACGCATCGATGATTACAGAGAGTTTGTTCACCGGTTTAGCGATGAAAAGCTAAACCAGCAGGCGGCCCGATGTATGGATTGCGGCATTCCGTTTTGTCATAATGGTTGCCCTTTAGGAAATTTTATTCCTGATTTCAACGATGCAGTTTACAAACAAAACTGGCAGGAAGCTTACAACATCCTGTCTTCAACAAATAACTTCCCCGAATTCACAGGAAGGATTTGTCCTGCGCCCTGTGAAAGTGCCTGTGTCCTCGGAATCAATCAACCTCCCATCACCATTGAAGAAATAGAGAAGCACATTATTGAAATTGCTTTTGATAAAGGATTTGTAAAACCTCACAAGCCTGCTTACAGAAGCGGAAAGAAAATTGCTGTTGTTGGAAGCGGCCCGGCAGGATTAGCCGCTGCAGCACAATTAAATTATGCAGGACATTCGGTAACTGTTTTTGAAAGAGACGATGCACCGGGCGGTTTGTTGCGCTATGGCATTCCTGATTTTAAGTTAGAGAAATGGGTGATCGATAGAAGAATTTCCTTGATGGAAGAAGAAGGTGTTGCGTTCCGTTGTAATGCAAATGTTGGGGTAAATGTCAGCATTAATGATTTGTTGAGAGAATACCATAGCATTGTTTTAGCAGGCGGTTCCACCATTCCAAGAGATTTGAACATCCCGGGCAGAGAATTGAATGGAATTCACTTTGCAATGGATTTTCTGAAGCAGCAAAATAAGCGTGTAAGCAATCGTGAATTCAAAGAGAAAGATATTTTAGCAACGGGTAAAAATGTTATTGTAATTGGTGGTGGCGATACCGGTAGCGACTGTATCGGGACATCCAATCGTCACAAAGCCAAATCCATTACACAATTTGAATTGTTGCCCAAACCGCCAGAGGACAGAACACCTGCTATGCCCTGGCCTACTTATCCCATGCTTTTAAAAGTCAGCTCATCGCACGAAGAAGGTGCTGACCGCAAATGGGCTATTGCCACCAAAGAATTTATTGGCGATGGTAAAGGAAAGCTCAAAGCATTGAAGGTGGTTGACCTGGAATGGAAATACAACGAAGAAGGAAGAGCCGCACAATTTGTGGAAGTTGCAGGAACCGAGAGAGAAATGCCATGTGATTTAGCATTACTGGCAATGGGCTTTGTGCATCCGCAACACGAGGGCATGATCAACGAACTGGGTGTTGATTTAGACGACAGAGGAAATGTAAAAGCCACTGAAAAGAATTATCAAACCAATATTGCCAAAATATTTACAGCAGGTGACATGCGCCGCGGACAATCCCTGGTAGTTTGGGCTATCAGTGAAGGACGTGAGTGTGCCCGCAAAGTAGATGAATACCTTTCAGGCACAAGTTCTTTGGAAGCTAAGGATGCCAGTCCTTTGCTCGCAAAAGCCCAGGCGGTTTAAGTCTTTTGTTTTTGCCATAATAAAAAATCCCGATGATCGTCGGGATTTTTCTTTTGTGATCGAACAAAAGATCTCACGCAGAGGAAAGGAGAACGCAGAGAGTTTCTCTGTGCTCTCTGCCTCTCTGCGTGAAATAATTTCCGATTCGTGTTCTTTATGCCGAGTTTCTTCCTGCATTAATAATTCCGAATGAAGAACGGACAATCAAACGTTCAAGAATTGCTTTGTTCTCTTCGGATAACATTTGCTCATCACGCAAATGGGTGAGTGCATATTGCTGAATGGTGGTCAACGGTAAGACAATGCGTTCACGCATTTGAATAGACAACTGTTCAACAGGATAATCACTCATTAAATCATTACTTCCGGAAAGCTTGAAGAGATATTTTTGAGTGAGTTCATACTCATTCCTGATATCGTTCCATATCT
>JAGIAB010000115.1:0-3007 GCA_017745135.1 Flavisolibacter sp. | reverse complement strand
ATTGAGGATGATTTGATAAATAGTCCGTCAATGGGAAAAAAGATTTCTTCATCGCCATCTCGCAATTATCCAGCAGGGTTTTAAAGTATTGCGAACGTTGATACAAATGTTTCACTTCCGCGAACTTTCCTTTTTTATCCAACTCCTGCAAGGCTCTTCCCAGACCATAATACCCGGGAACATTTTGCTTTAACTGGCTCCATGCTCCAACAAATGGAATGGCTCTCAGGTCTTTCAATGTTAACCGGTAAGACTTTCCTCTTTTTGAAGGGCGGCTGCTGATGTTGGTCTCGCTGTAAAAATTCAATGGACTTACCTGCGACAAATAGTTCATGAATTGCGGATGATTTTTCAAATCCATATAGGCTTTATAGCTCACATCTGCCAATTCCAGCATGATTTCTTCTTGCTGAAGATTCAACCCTCTTTCGTGCTCGGGAAATATTTCATTGACAATACCTGCATTCAACAACTGCTCAATATTATATTGGGCAGAATCGATGGTTCCGAAATTAGAACTAACCGTTTGCCCCTGTATGGTAAGATGTATTTCTTTAGCAGAAATGTTTTTTCCCATCGAAGCATAGAACTTATGGGTTTTTCCGCCGCCACGAGCCGGTGGACCTCCCCTGCCGTCAAAGAAAATAACATCGATCCCATATTGTTTTGAGATTGCCGTTAATTCCTCTTTCGCCCTGTAAATACTCCAGTTGGCCATGAAGTAACCACCATCTTTTGTGCCGTCAGAAAATCCAACCATAATGGTTTGATTATTTTGCCTGCGTTTAAGATGCTGAGAATAGGTTTCATTCTCATACAATTGCTTCATCACTTCAGGAGCTCTTTTCAGATCGTCAATGGTTTCAAACAATGGGACAATATCCACGTTGAGTTCTTCCTTTTTCCAGCCGTTCAATAAAAACAATCCGTAAACTTCCATCACATTCAAAGCGCTTGTACACTGACTAATGATATAGCGATAACAGCCCGCAGGTCCGTTAAAACTCTGGATCGTTTTTACAGCCTCAAATGACTGCAAAGTATCTTTAATCAAATCTTCATACAAGTCAGCATTTGCTTTTCCTTCCGCATTGCCCAGCACTTTTATTTTTTCCTCTTCAGTCAATTCAGCATAATTTTTTGGCAGCAGTCTTTCTTTTACATTCACTGCTTCTAGCACTGTATTGTGCACCGAGCTTTCCTGCCGTATATCCAATGAAGCAAAGTGCAATCCAAACACCTGTACTTTATTGATCAGGTTATCCACCAAATGAAGGAACAAACCATTATGTTCATGAATAATGACGTTACGTATCTGCGACAAGTACTGGAGAACTTCTTCTTTTGTAAGATCAGTGCGATTACCGGGAATGAAAATATTGTTATACAATTTCATTTCCAGTTCGCTCAAAATGGTATCGATGCCTTTGAACGTTAGCCTGCGTTTTAGCTTTCTTACATCAAGATAATAGCATTTGATAATACTGGAGCGAAGCGCATCAGCAACTTTAAGTGTGGTGTCACAAGTTACATTTGGATTTCCATCCCGGTCACCACCAGGCCAAAAACCCATTTTGATGATCGGGTTTTGAGCAAGATCCAATTCAGGAAACTGATTTTTCAATTGAGTGATAATTCTTCCACTTGCATTGTAGAAAACATTTTCGAGATACCAAATCAAACTCACAGCTTCATCATAAGGCGTTGGCCTTTGTTTTTTTAATAAGGGTGTTTTACCAAGCTGCTGCAGGTAAGTATTAATAAGACTTACATTATTTTCTTTCAGGGCTTTTGAAAGATCGTTGATAATTCCCAAAACAGGGCCCGGATAAAATTGGGTAGGGTGAGCCGTTAGTGTGAGCAAAATCGAAAAGTCCTTCAGCTTATCGATCAACTGTCTTCTCACATTCTCCTGCGACACCTTAGTTTCCAATTGCTTCAAGGTTCCAATGCCAAACACATCATGAATATCCTTGAAGGCAGCGTCTTCCAACGCATCAAAGAGAACCACCTGCCTTTCCACATATTGGATAAAACGAAACATCAGGTCGTATTGTTCTTTCTTATTCTTGACCGTTGTCAACCGCTGAAAAAAATCATCCACAATTTGTGAAGGGCTTAGTTTTCTTTTATAACCTTCCTCACAGGTATCAAGAAACATGGCAAGAAGAATGTTGGTCTTTTCGATCCGGTGAAAGGGCAATGAAGTAAACAAACTGTTATACAACTGGTACTTGATACCAATATGATTCTTAAAATTTTCGAGAGAGCGACTTGCGAGATAATCCATGGTGTCAAATTTAAATCACACCTGCAATAGACAATTTTAAAAACTTCTATTATGGCAGATATTTTACAATAAACTTTTTTAATTCACCCCATTTCATTTATTTTGTGCACCTAATTGTAAAAGTGAAACACAGAAATTTCCATATCAGCAACACTTCAATAGCAGCTACTGCTATTTCCACTACTACAATTACAACAACAATCCGCTAATGCGGATTGTAACTACTATATTACCCCTGGGCCAAAGGCTACTTCAAACAAAAACGGTTTAGTTCTAATTCATTCAATGAAATCATTCTTCTCATGCAGGTATTAAAATTCGGCGGCACTTCTGTTGCCAACGCAGAAAATATTAAAAAGGTCAAAGACATTTTGCAGTTAAAGAAAGAGGCAAAAACAATTGTTGTGGTTTCAGCACTTGGAGGTGTTACCGACGAGTTACTGAAATGCGGTTCGCTTGCAGCCAATGGTGACAGCAGCTATAAAGAAAATTTACAAAAACTCACCGAACGGCATTTGACAATAGTAAAAGAACTCCTGCCTTTAACCAATCAAAGCAGCATATTAAGTTTTGTGATGCAGCAGTTTAATGAAGTAGAAGATATCTGCAACGGCATTTTTCTCCTGAATGATTTTACAGACAGAACAAAAGACCGGATCTTAAGTTTTGGAGAGTTGATTTCTTCTCAAATCATTTCTGCTTACCTCGCATCTGACC
>JAGIAB010000114.1 GCA_017745135.1 Flavisolibacter sp. | reverse complement strand
CAAAAGAATATGGCCTTGCCGATACCAGCTTTTCCACACAGGCTGCTTTTTTAGATTATGATGGCGATGGGGACCTTGACATGTACTTGCTTAACCATGCCATTTACGAGTCGCATATGAATAATGTGATCCCTACTGACAGTATCAGGCATCCTATAGCAGGCGATAAACTTTACCGCAACGAAACGGTGTCAAATGGCCACCCCGTTTTTAAAGATGTTTCCGCCGAAGCCGGCATCAAGGAAATCGGTTATGGCCTGGGCATTGCCATTAGCGATCTTAATGGAGATAACCGTCCTGATATTTATGTAGCGAATGACTACATCGTCAACGACAAATTATGGTTGAATAATGGAAACGGCAGTTTCCGTAACGCCATTGCTTCTTCCCTCAAACACCAAAGCTACTCCAGCATGGGAGTGGATGCGGCCGATGCCAACAATGATGGGTTGATTGACATTGTTACATTAGACATGCTGCCTAAGGACAACGAACGTAAGAAAATGATGTATGCAGCAATGGACTTTTATCGCTATGAACTGGAACGCAGAATGAAGTACGAGCCGGCGTTTATGCGCAATATGCTTCAACTAAACAATGGAGTGAGAGCAACAGGAACAACTACTGAACCTTTTTTCAGTGAGATAGGGCAATTCGCCGGCATACATGAAACCGACTGGAGCTGGAGTGTATTGATGGCTGATTTTGATAACGATGGTTGGAAAGACATGCATATCACAAACGGATTTGGCAAGAATATGCTGAATAACGATTTCCTGCAGTATCAGTCTGATGCCGACATAAGGCATCTCAGCACCCGGAAACAAAAAGATAGCGCATTGAGAAAGAAACTGAATGAATATGGCAGCCGCCAGCTACCGAATTACTTTTTTCGAAACAATGGCGACCTGACTTTCTCCGATCTTTCAAAAGCAGCCGGCATTTCCACACCTACAGTGTCTAATGGCTGCGTGTATGCCGACTTTGACGGTGATGGCGACCTTGACCTGATGACCAACAACATTAACCAGGAAGCTTCTGTATTGCGCAATGACCTCATCACCTCAAAAAAGGATACAGCAAATCGATACCTAAAGATTAAGCTGGAAGGTGATAGCTTAAACAGGAATGGTTTTGGGGCTGTTGTAAAGTTGTATAGTAGGAGGAAGATGCAAATTTTAGAACAAGCACCGGTAAGAGGGTATGCCTCTACCGTTGATAAAATCTTACATTTTGGTTTGGGCAAAGCAACCATAATTGATTCACTGGTGGTAACCTGGCCTAACGATAAAGAACAAGTGTTAGAAAATATACAGAGTAACCATTTGATACTGCTCAAACAAAAAGACGCAACCAGGGAAAGGATACCACCCATACCAGGTTCATTTGAATTTTTTACAGACATCAGTAATGAAAATGGCATCGATTTCAAACACCGGGATTCGATATTTGTTGATTACAGGTATCAAAGCCTCTTGCCGCAAAAATATTCGCAGTTAGGTCCTTTTATTACGGAAGGTGATGTGAATGGTGACGGGCTTACTGATTTTTTTGTAGGCGGTGCTTTCTTCCAGTCAGGACGAATTTATACACAGCAGAGAAATGGACGTTTCACCTATACAGAACTGGTTGCAGATAAAAAAATAGAAGAAGACCTTGGCGCTTTATTCTTTGATGCAGATGGCGATAAGGACCTCGATCTTTTCATCAATAGCGGAAGCAATGAATTTGCGCCAGGCTCTCCTTATTATCGTCCAAGGCTGTTTAAAAATGATGGCAAGGGTAATTTTTCTTTGGATACCAATGCACTTCCCAAATCCATATCTACAAGTGCACAGGCAGTGGCGGGTGCTGACTATGACGGCGATGGAGACATCGACTTATTTATTGGCGGACGGATATTCCCCACCCGGTATCCTGTCTCTCCATTTAGTTACATTTTGCAGAACGATGGAAAGGGAAATTTTACTGACGTAACACAAGACGTTTGTGCGGTCCTGCACGAAGGGGGAATGATTACATCGGCAGTATGGGCTGATTTCGATGGTGATAAAAAACTGGACCTGATTATTGCAGGGGAGTGGACAAAAATCCGGTTTTTTAGAAATAACGGGCAAAAGCTTGAAGAAGTAACCGAAGCAACCGGTTTACAAAATATGAGCGGACAATGGCGAAGCCTGGCAGTTGCTGATTTAGACGGTGACGGGGATCTTGATATTGTTGCAGGCAATCTTGGACTAAATAATAGATACAAAGCCTCACCAAAAGAACCGATCAAACTCTTTGCAAAAGATCTGGATGGGAACGGCAGCGTTGATCCTTTGATAGCCTACTATATCCCCGATCAAAATGGTGAAAGGCATTTGTACCCCGCCATTGATCGTAACCAGTTTGCAGGTCAGGTACCCGCCATCCGAAAAAAGTATGAACGGCATGCCAGCTACTCAAAAGCAAAAATTGAAGATATCCTTAGCGGGCAAAAGGAAGATATGTTAGAATTAGTGTGCGAAGAAACCCGGACTAGCTGGCTTGAAAATAAGGGCAATGGCAAATTTGAAATGCATGCGCTGCCTACAGAGGCACAACTGTCGCCGGTGAACAGTATTATTTGTACCGATGTGGATGGTGATGGAAATTTAGACATCATCCTGGCCGGTAATGAATACCAAGCCGAGGTAATGACCGGAATGTATGATGCATCTTATGGGTTGCTATTAAAAGGTGATGGCAAAGGGGCCTTCAAGGCTATATCTCCGCTCCAAAGCGGGTTGATTATTGACGGTGATGTAAAGGATATGAAAATCATTACCACCCCTTCGAAGGAGCGTTTATTATTGGTTGCCGTTAATGACGATAAAATGAAGGTTTTCAGATTAAAGAAATGATAGAACAGCTCATATCTTTTGTGATTTCCATTTAAGCTGGCCTGTAAAGCAGGTGAACGTTTTTGGCACAAATAATTTAGTGATTGTGTAATGGCAGGCTTCAAGGTTGAGTTTCTTAAGTAGAGGTTTCCATTTGTAAACAGCAGCTGTGTAAAAATAAAGTTCTCTTTGAAGCATTATTTATTATAGCAAATAACAAAAGATGAGACAAGTTGATTAGCTCACATTAATCATACGGCTTGTGGGGACACAAGCCTTGGCTGCTAATTCAAGTTCTCTATCTATGCTAAAGACCAGGTTTCAGCCAGTGTTTATAAACTTTAAAATTTTCGTTTCTCCAATCTCGTGTATGGGTTGAGTTTATAAATTTGCCTCTGTCTAAATAATTTGGTCACCAAAAAAGCAGCGATGACAAGCCAGCCATTTACTGTTTTAATGGCAGATGATGATATTGAAGATATTGAACTCGTGGAAGATGCGATCAGGGCTTCCCGCATCGACATCCATTTACAAAAAGTTTTGAACGGAAGAGCAGCGCTGCATTATTTGGAGCAAACTCCTGATGATCAGTTGCCCTGCCTTATAATCCTCGATTATAACATGCCCGAACTAAATGGTTCGGAAGTACTGTCCGAACTTTCAAAAGAGGCCAGGTACCATTCTATTGCCAAAGTTATTCTCAGTACTTCCAACTCTCCGGCACATATAAAGGAGTGTAAGGATAAGGGGGCGATAGAATATTTTGTGAAGCCTACCACTATGGAAGACCTGAACAAAATTGTTCAAAAGCTGATGGTGTATTGCAGGATTTAATTTTCTCCTAATGGAAAATAGAGGTCAAAACAAGCCCCTTCATTTTTTTTACCCGTGGCCGTAATAAATCCCCGGTGGTTTTCAACAATTCGTTTACAAAGGGCCAGGCCAATTCCTGATCCTTTGGCGTTGGGGGCATTATGCAACCGTTGAAAGATATCGAATATTTTTTCAGAATATTCCTGCTCAAAACCAATTCCATTATCTGAAACGGAAAGGTGGTAATACTGCTTAAAGCCGGTTTTTTGTTGTGTCGGCAACTGGCTGGTTATTTCTCCTTTTATATGGATAACGCAGGCCTTTTCCGGATGCCTGTATTTGACAGAATTAGTGATCAGATTATCCAGTAACTGCTTAACCTGGAAAGGAATTCCAAAAATGGTTCCCAGATTTTCAGTTTTAATGTGAACGATCTTTTGCTCAAATTCATCTTTGTGCAGAGAGGCTATTTCATCAATGAGTTGGTTCAGGTCCACTGCTTCAAAATTCTCTTCACGACTGTTGGTTCTTGCGTAGGTCAAAAGGTCTTCAATAAGTTCGTTCATCCGCCTGGCTGCTCCAACTGCCCGCTGCAGAAATTCAGCAGATTTCTCATCGATGTGCCCTTCCAGTTTTTCTGAAACAGCCGATACATAAAATGCAATTTTTCTGAGTGGCTCTTTCATGTCATGAGAAGCCGCATAAGAAAATTGTTCAAGCTCCTTGTTTTTAAATTCCAGTTGATTGGTATATTCCTGCATTCGGTCTTCTGCCAACTTTTTTTGGGTAAGGTCCCGGGTAACTTTTGAAAAACCAATGATATTATTTTCATGGTCGTGCAACGCAGTCAATACAATACTTCCCCAAAAGCGGCTTCCGTCTTTTCTCCTTCTCCAGCCTTCGTAAAGTGCTTTGCCTTTTTCCCTGGCTTCATCTAAAATTTTTTCAGGTTGTTTTGCTGCACGGTCTTCAGGCAAATAAAACTGGCTAAAGCTTTTTCCCACGATCTCTTCTTCCTTATATCCTTTTATTTTTTCAGCACCCCTGTTCCAGTTTTGTACAATGCCGTTTTTATCTAAAAGAATAATGGCATAGTCCTCCACTTCTTCCACCATTTTATGATACCGTTCTTCGCTTGTCCTGAGCTGTTCGTTTTTAAGTTTCAGATCAGCCGTTTTTTCTTCCACTTTTTTCTCCAGCGAAACGCTAAGCTCCTTGTACTTTCGCTCACCTTCTCTTAAAGCAATTTCAGCTCGTTTAATATCAGTAATATCAATTAGCATGTTAATCGCCCCGGTCATATTTCCTTCATCATCGAAAAGCGGTTGAGGGTGAGGAGCTACATGGCGGATAGAACCATCGGGACGGGCAACCAGTATTTCTTCTCCGTATACAGCACGTTTTTCGTTAAGACAAACAGCCATCGGGCAGGTATCTAATGGCATTTGAGTGCCATCGGTATTAAAAATTCTGTACGAGCCGCACCACATATCTTTCCCAATTTCCGGCTCTTTCCCCCAAAGATCTGCTGCTGCTTTATTGTACATGGTAATTCTTCCCATGGTATCTGTTGTGTAAAGCGGTGTGGCCAGGCTTTGTATTAGGTTTTTATAACGTGTTTCGCTTTTGCGCAGCTCCAACTCTGTTTGCTTCAAATGAGTAATGTCCTGGAAGATATTAATCGCTCCAATCAAATTATCGTGATCATCGAACAAAGGTTCTATATTGAGACAAGCATACCATTGGGAACCGTCGGGTCTTTGTATCCGTACTTCAATATTTTTAAATCCCTGCCCTGTTTGAATGGCAATAGCCATTGGGGCTTTTTCAGGCGGAACCAATGTTCCATCCATCAACCAAACTTTATAACAAGCATAGAATTTCAGCAAATCATCATTACTATCAGGGCGATAGCCCCACAGGTCAACAGCCTGCTCGTTAAAGAAAGTGATTTTGCCCTCTTTATTGCAGGTATACATTCCTGCAGGTAAGGTGGTCACTAGTTTTTTGTAGCGCTTTTCACTTTCCACCAGGTCGTTGTACAATTTTTTCTTTTCTGTTACATCAACCGTAAAACACCTGGTATGAATAAACTTTCCTTCGTGCCACAATACGTTAGAACTAAGGAGAACGGTTTTGACCGTTCCGTCTTTGCAGCGAAGCTCTGATTCGTATTGATTCAGGGTTTCATTACAACTAAGCCGGTGCAGTATGTCGGAGATTTTTTCTTTGTGAACATGAAATTCTGAAATGTGATGGCCGATGTATTCTTCCCCGGTATAACCCAACATATCCAATTCGGCCTTATTGGCCCATTTAATAATGCCATTGGCATCTACCCAATGTAAGCCGATAGAGGCATTGTCCACAAAGTCCTGCAGCATATGTGTTTTCAAGTCTGATTCTTTTTGGAGAATACTTCCGTCAGGTGAGAGAAAAGAAATAATGGTATCGAGATCAGTACTTCGACTTTGTTTCATGTATTAGGTTATAAGGGTTTTTAAAGTTAAACATAAAATACCACAGAACTAATAACCCTGGGTGCGGCCACGCAAGTAAAGGAAAATAATGTCCAAACTGTTGGTTTAACATCAAAAACATTTCATCATTTTACCATTTCATTTTAATTTGCCTTTCCCTTAACCTATCTCTATAGAATGCAGAAACTTGACGTACTCCAGGCAGAGTTATTACCGGTTTTTAACTCCCTCCCCGGACCTATTATTTTGCTTTTACCCGATACTCCGCGTTTTACAGTGGTGGCTGTTAGCGATGATTACCTGAGCACAACTCATACCCGTCGTGACGACCTGGTAGGCAAAGGGCTTTTTGAAGTATTTACGGACAATCCCCAAAACCATAAAGAGGATAGAAAACGAAAGGTTATCGAATCGCTCCGGTATGTCGTTCAGCATAAAGGGCCACACCTGGTTGATGAATTACAATACGATTTATGGAACCCTGTTACCCGTGGATTTGAAGATCGCACCTGGAGATTATACAGCAAACCTGTGTTTGATAAAAATGGTGAAGTAGAATACATTATTCACCAGGTAGACGACCGCACCCATAAAATTACCATCGATGCATCGGAGCAGGAAGATAATATACGCCGCCTCCGGCAAAGCGAACAACAGGTTCGCGCCATTATTGAAAGTGCCCCATTCCCTATTGGCGTTTATATAGGTAAGGAAATGCGCATCCAGTTTGCCAACCAGTCCATCGTTGATGTTTGGGGAAAAGGTCCAGATCTTGTCGGTAAAACCTATTCGGAAGTGTTGCCGGAATTAGCCAACCAGGAAATTTACGAACAGTTAGACTATGTATATACCACTGGCAAGCCTCTTCATAAAAGAGGCCAAAGAGTTGATCTTGTAGTAGACGGCAAACTGCAACCCTTTTATTTCAACTACAGTTTCACGCCGCTTTTTAACAGCGATGGCTCGGTATATGGTGTGATGAATACCGCTGCGGAGATCACCGACCTTGTAACCGCCAAGCAGCAGGTGGAACAAAGCGAAAGAAATTTCAGGAACATGATCCTGCAATCGCCGGTTGCCATGTGCATACTGAGTGGTGAAGAACACGTGATTGACGTTGCCAACGAAAAAATGATACAGCTTTGGGGCAAACCCAAAGAATCCGTAATGGGTAACCCTGTTTTTGAAGCCTTGCCGGATGCAAGAGACCAGGGGCTGGAAGCCCTGTTATCCGAAGTTTATCAAAAAGGCATCACGCATAAATTTGATCAGCGTCCGGTAGAACTGGTGCGCAACGGTAAAACAGAAACAGTGTACCAGAACTTTGTTTACCAGCCCTACAAAGATGTACAAGGCGGGGTCATTGGGGTACTGGCTATATCGGTTGAAGTAACCAACCAGGTTTTGTACCAGCAACAATTAAAACAAAATGAAGAAACGCTGCAGCAAAGGGTAGCCGAAAGAACAGAGGAACTGGAAGAGCAGCGAAACCTGTTGAACAATATCCTTATCAATTCAAGCAATGGTATTTCCGTTACCGAAATGATGAGGGATGAAAACGGAACCATCATTGATGCCAAAACCATTTTGGCAAACGATGCTGCAGTAAGCTTTACTGGTTTGACAAGGGAAATGTATTTGTCGAAAACAGCTAAGGAGATTGATCCGGACATTTTGGAATCTCATTATGGCAAGACCTGTATTAAAACTTTAGAAACGGGAGAACCTTCCTTTACTCAATACTATCTGGAATACACAGGACGATGGCTGGAACTGACCATATCGAAAATGGATGATGCCCACCTCATTCACATCTTTACCGATGTAACACCAATTAAAGAAGCGCAACTGCAACTGGAGCGCCTGGTGAAAGACCTGAAACGTTCCAATGTAAACCTCGAGGAATTTGCCTATGCGGCCTCGCATGATATGAAGGAGCCCATACGCAAGATCCATTTCTTTGCCAACCGTTTAAAAGAAGAACTGGAACCACTGCTCAATCAAAGGCAGCATCTGTTATTTGACAAGCTGGAAACCGCATCGCAGCGAGTGAGTGACCTTATTGACGACCTGCTCACCTACTCCCAGGTTACTAAAGGAATGGAAGAAGAACAACAGGAAGTGAACCTGGATGAAATCATCAAAGCCGTGTTGCAGGACCTGGAGCTGCAGGTGCATGAAAAAGATGCTGAAGTAAAAATTGCCCCCTTACCTGCAGTAAAAGGAAACCGGCGGCAGTTGCAACAGCTCTTTCAAAACCTTATCAACAATGCGCTGAAGTACAGTAAAGAAAATGAGCATCCCGTTATCTCCATCACTGCTTCGCTTGTAAAAGGCCGGGATGTAAAACCAGAGCTGCCGCTGGAGCGGGGCAATCTGCACTATCATCTTATAGAGGTTAGCGATAATGGCATCGGCTTTAGCCAGCACGATGCTGAACGCATTTTTAATGTTTTTACCCGCCTGCATGGAAATTCGGAATACAAAGGAACCGGGGTAGGACTTTCCATAGCAAGAAAGGTTGCCGAAAACCACAAAGGATTTATA